>JAICHZ010000064.1 GCA_025924655.1 Pseudonocardiaceae bacterium
GACCAGCAGCACGTCGACGTCGCGGTAACGGCGCTGGAAGGCCACCTTGCGGTCGTCGCGCAGGGAGTTGATGAAGTCGTTGGTGAACTCTTCGGTGGAGACGTAGCGCACCCGCATGCCGGGGAACAACCGCTCGGCGTAGTGCCCGACGGCGTGCAGCAGGTGCGTCTTGCCCAACCCTGACTCGCCCCAGACGAACAGTGGGTTGTAAGCCCGCGCCGGCGCCTCGGACACCGCCACCGCGGCGGCGTGCGCGAAGCGGTTGGACGCCCCGATCACGAACGTATCGAAGGTGTACTTCTCGTTGAGCTTGGTCTGCGACCTCGGCGGCCGGGTCGATGCCGTGGCGGCCGGCCCGGCGAAAGTCGGCCAGATCTCGTTCACGGTAGCCACCGCTGCCTCCTTCTCGCTCAGCTCGCCCGAGTTGGCATCGGCGCCGATGGCGGTCGGACCCGGCGGCGAGCTGTCCCGGCCGTAGTTATCAGTCTCGGTTGCCCCGGGTGCGGTGAACTGCGGTGGTAGCTGAGGTGGCACCGGCAGCGGGTGGTCGACCTTCACCGCGAGCGACACCTGGCGACCCAGGCGCCTGGATAGTGCTGCGCTGATCGGTTCGCGGAGGGCCCGTTCGATGGCGTCCTTGGCGAAGTCGCTGGGCGCAGCCAGCAGCGCAGTGCCGTCCAGCAGCCCGATCGGCCGGGTGACCCGCATCCAGGCACGTTGCTGAGGCGACAGCGTCCCGGTGGAGAGCTCCCGCACGACCTCGTTCCACACCTGGCCGAGATCGGATTGTCGCTCTGACACCCGCTGACTCCCCTTCCGCCGGTGGTGGACTGCAAGAGCACCACGCGTCCACAGACTTATCCACAGCTGTGGACAACTGTGATCGCGTTCTCCCCGGGTCCCCGACGTGCCAGCTTGCGCGGCCTTCAGCGTTCGGGCGCCGCAAGCTGACAAGCCTGGGGTGCTTGCCACAAGAACCCCATGTAAGCAAGCACCATCGATGTAACGGCGTGTCGCCCGGACGGTGACGCGAGACGCTGGTTTTGACGGCTAGGGTCCCGGCCGCCTAGGCTCGGGCCCGTCTCCCGCCCACCGGCGGGCATTCTTGCGCGCCCTCGCCCATGGCGACGCGCACCACAGCACTGGGAGAACGACAGCCGTGAGCAAGGGCAAGCGTACGTTCCAGCCGAACAACCGTCGCCGCGCCAGGACCCACGGGTTCCGGCTGCGCATGCGGACCCGCGCCGGGCGCGCGATCCTGGCAGCCCGGCGCCGCAAGGGTCGCATCGAGTTGTCGGCCTAAGCATTCTCGCGCCGGATATCTCGCGTTGCTGCCCGCTGCCGCCCGACTGACCCGCCGCGACGACTTCGCGACGGGAGTGCAGCGGGGCCGCCGGGCGGCTCGCGGCTCCGTCGTCGTCCATCTGGCTCGTGCCGGCAGTACCGACACGCCACTGGTGGTGAGTGCAACGCCGGGTCCCAAAGTGGGATTTGTGGTCGGTCGGACGGTCGGTGGGTCGGTGGTCCGGCACCGGGTGCAGCGCCGGTTGCGCCATCTCATGCGGTCCTGGTTGGGGTCCCTTCCGGCCGGATCGCTCGTGGTCGTGCGGGCGCTACCGTCGTCGGCCGGCGCGAGTAGCGCAGCGCTGGGTGACGACCTCGACGGCGCACTTCGGTGGCTGCTCGGGGTCCGTGCTGGGCACGCCTTGAGCGCGGCAGACCCTGGCAAGCGACGATGACGGGCCGGTCTTCCGAGTTTGTTTCACCGCATCCGACGCAGGAGATCGACTCGCCTGTCGCAACTGGCCCGGTGGTTCGGCTGCTGGTGGCTGTCTTGGGCTTCTACCGCCGGTGGATCTCCCCGGCGCTGCCGCCGACCTGCCGGTTTTTCCCGAGCTGCAGCGCGTATGCGATCGAGGCACTGGCCGTGCACGGGATGCTGCGTGGGTCGTGGTGGACGGCGCGGCGGCTACTTCGCTGCCAACCCTGGCACCCTGGAGGGGTGGACCCGGTCCCTCCAGCCAGATCACCCCGCTCCCACGCCGAGAGTGAGACGTAGTGCTGAACTTCATCTACTACCCGGTGTCGGCCATCTTGTGGTTCTGGCACAAGGCTTTCGGCTACGTGCTGGGGCCGGGCAATGGCTTCGCCTGGGCCCTGGCTGTGGTGTTCCTGGTGTTCACCTTGCGCGCGGTGCTGTTCAAGCCGTTCGTCAGCCAGGTTCGCTCGATGCGCAAGATGCAGGAGTTCGCGCCGGAGATCCAGAAGCTGAAGAAGAAGTACGGCGACGACCGCACCAAGATGGCCGCCGAGATGCAGAAGCTGCAGTCCGAGCACGGGGTCAACCCGCTGGGTGGCTGCCTGCCGGTGCTGGTGCAGATCCCGGTATTCATCGGTCTGTTCCACGTGCTGCGGTCGTTCAACCGGCCTTCGCTGAGCCCGGAGGTGAACCGCCAGACCGCTAACTATGTGTTCAGCGCCCTAGACGTGCAGTCTTTCCTGGACGCACGAGTGTTCGGCGTGCCGCTGTCGGCGTTCATCACCGAACCGACAGAGTTGCTGACCCGGTACGGCGCGGACATCTCCCGGTGGCAGATCGCGCTGGTGGCCGTCCCGTTGACCATCGTGGCCGGTGTCCTCACCCACCTCACCGCCAAGCAGTCGGTGGCGCGGCAGAACCCCGCGCAGATCGCCGCCAACCCGCAGGCGGCCATGATGAACAAGCTCATGGTGTGGCTGTTCCCGCTCGGTGTGGTGGCTGGTGGTCCGTTCTTCCCGTTGGCGATCCTGCTGTACTGGCTGTCCAACAACCTGTGGACACTTGCCCAGCAGCGGGTGGTGTACCAGAAGATCGAGGCTGAGGACGCCGAGAAGAAAGAGGTCGCGATCGCCCAGCGGCAGGCGCTGGGTCCCCGACCAGGGCAAAAACCAGTGCGACCGAAGCGGGACACCGCTGGTGTGGTGGACGACGATGCTTCAGCAGCAAAGGATCCCGAAGAGGTGGGTTCAGGTGCCGGGGGATCGAACGGGGTTGTCTCGAACAGGGTCGGACCGACCCAGTCTGGCGCTTCAGAAGGTTCGTCGGGTGCACAAGGCTCGCCGCGCGCAGACGGCTCCGCGCGACCTGGCATGATCCAGCAGCGGCCACGACCGCGGAAGAAGACCAACCGGAAGCGTCGCTGAGGGCGCGATCGCCCGGAGAGGAGACAGTTGTGGCGGAGACGCTGGCGACTGATGCAGTGGTGACCGAAGCGAACTCGCACGTTGATGGTGAAGACGTGGTTGGGGCCGGTCAATCGATGCGCAACGCGCCGCCGAGCGAGGAGCTTCTCGTTCAAGAGGGCGACGCTGCCGGTGACTATCTCGAACGACTGCTCGACCTGGTGGATTACGACGGCGACATCGATCTCGACGTCGAGGCTGGCCGAGCCATGGTGAGCATCGATGGCGGAGCGGACTTAGCGAAGTTGGTAGGCCCCCGCGGCACGGTGCTGGAAGCTCTCCAGGAGCTGACCCGGCTGGCGGTGCAGCAACAGACCGGGGCTCGAAGCCGGTTGATGCTCGACATTGCTCAGTGGCGGGCTACCCGGCGAGATGAGCTCAGCGAGCTGGGCCGGTCGATAGCGCAGCGGGTACTCGACGGTGGCGAGCCGGTCCGCTTGCAGTCGATGACACCCTTCGAGCGGAAGATCGTGCACGACGCGGTGGCGGGTGTGGATGGGGTGCGTAGCGAGAGTGAGGGTGAGGAGCCGCAACGCTGCGTCGTGGTGTCCCCCGCTACGTGATCTACGCTCACCTGAGCCGTTTCGGGCCTTATCTGCCTGCCGCATGAGCGGTCGATGTTCCACGTGAAACAGCCGATGTCGCCGAACGTTCACGGCGTAGCTCAGGCGGTGTTCGGCGAGCGGTACCTGCTCGCTGAGCGCTACGCAACGCTGCTCGCACATTCGGGGGTCGACAGGGGACTCATCGGCCCCCGCGAAGGCGATCGGTTGTGGGAACGTCACCTTCTCAACTCCGCCGTGCTGGCTGAACTCGTGCCGCAGAGCTGCCGGGTCCTCGACGTCGGCTCCGGCGCAGGTTTGCCGGGGATACCTCTCGCGCTTGCCCGGCCGGACCTGTCGATTGTGCTGCTAGAGCCGATGGCCCGGCGGGTGGCGTGGTTGCGGGAGGTAGTCGCAGCGCTCGGGCTCACCGTCGAGGTTCATCGTGGGCGCGCTGAGGATCCGGTGGTTCGAGCTGAGCTCGGCGGCAACGACGTAGTGACTGCCCGAGCGGTAGCGCCGCTGGGACGCTTGGCGAGTTGGAGCCTGCCACTGGTAGCACCGGGCGGCCGACTGCTCGCGATCAAGGGCGCCGGTGCTGACGACGAGGCCAGTCGCGATGTTGCCGCCGTGCGGGCTGCCGGGGGGGCGGCCGTGGAGATCGTGCGATGCGGTGTCAACATTGTGCACCCGCCGACGACGGTCATCGTGGTGCGCCGGCTGTCCCAGCGTGTCCCGCGCTCAGCGAAGGCACGAAGGAGGAAGGATCGGTGAGCGTGAGCGCCCCGAACTGGCCCGACGGTGCCAACCGACCCGACAGCGCCACCCGACCCGACGGCGCCACCCGACCCGACAGCGCAACCCGCGCGGACAGTGTTAACCGGGCGGGTAAGGCGGCCGGACCGGACAGTGGAATCGACGATGTTGCGGCACACGACGTGACCTCGGAACCCGCCAGGCAGCCCGCTGCAGCGCTGTTGCGTGTTTCACGTGAAACCGTGCCGCCTGATGGCGCGTTAGTCAGACCGGGGCCGCGGCATGCGCTCACTCGCTCCTCGCCCTCGCTCAGACAGAGTCACTCGATTAGACAGAGTGGAGCCCATCACGTGCCCTGTCCCCCTGCCGCCCCTCCTGAAGTCGCCGCAGGCGTCTCGGCCCACGCACTGCCTTCCGGAGTCGGGTGGACGCCGATCGCCGAGGAGGCGGAGCGGGCCACTCGGGTGAAGCACCCCACCGATCAGCTGCCTCGCCCGGCGCGGCGCCGGGTATTGGCGGTGGCCAACCAGAAGGGCGGTGTCGGTAAGACCACGAGCACGGTCAACCTTGCCGCGGGGCTGGCTCTGCAGGGGCTGCGCACCCTTGTGGTCGACCTGGATCCGCAGGGAAATGCTTCCACCGCGCTGGGTATCGAGCACCGCGCCGGTACCGCATCGGTGTACGAGGTGTTGCTCGGGGAGATCGGAATCATCGACGCCGTCGCGGTGAGCCCGCAATCGTCCAACCTGCTCTGCATCCCCGCCACCATCGACCTCGCCGGCTCCGAGATCGAGCTGGTGTCGATGGTTGCCCGGGAGTCGCGACTGTGCCGCGCGCTGTCCGGCGTCGCACTCGACGAGTTGTGTGTCGACTACGTTTTCATCGACTGCCCCCCGTCGCTGGGACTGCTCACAGTGAACGCGCTGGTAGCCGCTCCTGAAGTGCTCATCCCGATTCAATGTGAGTACTACGCACTCGAAGGGCTCGGTCAGCTGCTGCGCAACATCGAGCTGGTGCAGGCGCACCTCAACCCCGCGCTGACGGTGTCCACCATCTTGCTGACGATGTACGACGGGCGCACCAAGCTGGCCGACCAGGTCACTGCCGAGGTCCGCGAACACTTCGGCGACCAGGTCCTGCGCACCGTGATCCCGCGCAGCGTGAAGGTCTCAGAAGCGCCCGGCTTCGGGCAGACGGTGCTGGTCTACGACCCCGGGTCGCGGGGTGCGCTGAGCTACCTCGATGCTGCCCGGGAAATCGCGCACGATCCTCGCTACCAGGACCGCGGCGTCCCCAACCACACGCCGGGCGCAGATGGCCGTCCAGCTGACCGGGAGGTGTCTCGCTGATGCCGCCCAGCAGCGCACTTTCTCACCAGCCGGCATCTGCCGTACAGCGCAAAGGTGGGCTCGGTCGCGGGCTGGCGGCGTTGATCCCCACCGGACCGGTTGCCACGGCGGGTGATCCAGCGTCGCGGCTGCGCCCCGACGGCCACGAGGATGCCTTGACCGGTCAGGTCGCCGGGGCGGTCTACCAAGAGGTGCCGATGGCGGCCATCGTGCCGAATCCTCGGCAGCCTCGGCAGGTGTTCGACGAGGATGCGCTGGCTGAGCTCGCGCATTCGATCCGGGAGTTCGGGCTGCTGCAACCCATCGTGGTCCGCCCACTGCCGGCTGAGCCGGCGATCGGAAAGCTGCCGGCTGAGCCGGCGATCGGGCAAGTCGGCACGGGCCGCTACGAGTTGATCATGGGTGAGCGGCGGTGGCGAGCGGCGCAGCTAGCCGGACTGGATTGTATTCCGGCGATCGTACGTGGCACCGCAGACGACGCAATGCTGCGCGACGCGCTACTAGAGAACATTCAGCGGGTCCAGCTCAATCCGCTCGAGGAAGCCGCCGCCTACCAGCAGCTGTTGGAGGACTTCGGGGTGACGCACGAGCAGTTGGCGTCCCGGATCGGACGCAGCCGCCCGGTGATCACCAATACCATCAGGTTGCTCAGGTTGCCCGTGGCGGTGCAGCGGCGGGTTGCGGCCGGAGTGCTCTCCGCCGGGCATGCCCGAGCGCTGCTGAGCCTGGACGAGTCGTTCGCCCAGGAGACACTGGCGGCGCGGATCGTTGCGGAAGGCTTATCGGTCCGGGCCACCGAGGAAGCGGTCACACTCAGCCGTACGGAACCCGCCCCGAACGCCCCGAAACCGGCGGCACCCCGCCCGATGCGGGCACCCGGGCTGCAGCAGCTCGCAGAGAACCTTTCCGACGCCTTCGACACCTGCGTGAGGGTGGAACTAGGTCGCCGCAAGGGCCGCATTGTTGTCGAGTTCGGCTCCGTCGACGACTTGGAGCGCATCGTCGCCCTCATGCGTCCATGACCCGAACGCCCGTTGCTGCTTGCACGAATGGCTGACCGACTGCTGTTGCATGATCCGGCCTCCTCGGGTCTAGCTGTCGGCGAAAACCGCCATTCGGCTCCGAACAGCGCGCAACTAGGGTCCCAGAACCGCCATTCGGCTCCGAATGGCGTGCCGGCTGGCCGGCACAGTTATGTCGAACGATCTGAACAGGCGGGTGTCGAGAGTTACTGTCCGGGGTACTCCACTGGATGGCGCAGGCAACGTCATCACGACGACCGGAGCCAGGTCCGCGTGCGGACTTCGCGGATCCGGCGGCTCTGGACAAGGCGGGCCGCGGCGAGCGGGACGCTGGTACATCGGGGGACCACCGACGGCAGCCGCAACGGTCCATCGGGGTGACGCTCGATCACCGTGAGGATGTTGTGGTCGTGCGGGTCAGCGGCGAGGTCGATTCTCGAACGGCGCCCCAGCTCAGCGCGGCTATCCACCGCCAGCTCGACGCTGGGACCTGCCGCCGGGTTGTAGTCGACTTGCGTGGCGTGAAGTTCATCGGCGCACAGGGCGTCATGGTCTTGGAAAATGCGCGCCAGCACGCCGAGGCAAACCACATCGGTTTCTGCCTCGTCGCCGAGGGTCGGGCTGTTCTGCGTCCTCTGCAAGCCCTCGGGATGATCGAATCCTTCGAGCTGTGCGACGAGCCGGAACCCTAGTCGAGGCGGAGCCGCCCGGATAGCAGCCCATGGCTAGCGAAGACTGCGGGCGATGGCTCCTTCGATGAGGGTGGCGTAGATGGTGCCTAGGTGGGCGCCAGTGGATTCGATGGCCATCGGGAGCAGTGATGTCTCAGTGAGTCCGGGAGCGACGTTGACCTCGAGGAACTGGGCCACTCCGTCGGGCGTGACCACCATGTCGGTTCGGGACACATCACGCAGCCCGAGTATCCGGTGCGCATTGACCGCCAGGTCGGCTACCGCGGCGGCCGCTGCGCTGTCGAGTCGGGCCGGGGCATGGAAGGTCGCGAGCCCCGCGATGTAGCGGGCGGCATAGTCGTAGAACCCGGAGGTGGCGTCGATCTCCACCGCAGGTAGCGCTTGAGGTCCGTCGGGTCCGTCCAACACGGTCACGGCGACCTCGATGCCCTCGACGAAGCCCTCCGCGAGCACCGAGTCCCCGTAGGCCAGGCAGCCCACGATGGCGCCTGGTAGCTCGGCGACCTCGCGCACCAGGTGCAGCCCCAGCGCAGAGCCACCTTGGGGTGGTTTGAGAATCAGCGGCAAGCCGAGTCGGGCGACCAGCGCGTCGAGCACATCTTGGGCTCCCAGGTCACGGAAGGTGGCATGTGGCAGAGTGATCCACTCCGGTGTGCTCAGTCCGGCGCGGGCCAGCTCGTCTTTGGCGGTCGGTTTGTCCCAGGCCCGGCGGCAGGCCCGAGGATCAGCCCCTACATAGGGCACCCCCAGCATCTCCAACACCGACTGGACGGCGCCGTTCTCCCCCGCGCCGCCGTGTAGCGCGATCACGACGGCGTCGGGCCGGCTGCTGTTGATGCGGCTGAGCAGTTTCGCGTCGACGTCCCATTCCTCGACGTACAGCCCGGTATCACGCAGTGAGCTGGACAGCCGGCGCCCGGAGCGAAGCGACACGTCTCGCTCGTGCGACAGCCCACCAGCCAGCACAGCGACGGTGCGATCGGTCACCCGAGGCTCCTCAGTCTTAAGCGGTGTCCGGCGAGGGGGACTGCGAACCGAACACCGTGCGTGGGCGCAGGCTACCGAACGTGCGTTGCAGCTCGAGCTCGTTGTCCAGCACGGTGGCCAGCCGGCGCACCCCTTCAGTGATCCGGTCCGGTGTGGGATAGCAGAATGACAGCCGCATCATCCGCCCGGCCGGCGATCTGTCCGACTCGGCGTAGAAGGCGGTGCCCGGAACGTAGGCCACCCGCTGGGTCACTGCCCGGGGCAGCATCGCCTTGGTGTCCAAGCCCTCGGGGACGGTGAGCCAAACGTAGAAACCACCCGCGGGATGGGTCCACCGGCACCCCGGCGGTAGGTAATGTGCCAGCGCTTCGAGCATGGCGTCTCGACGGATCCGGTAGGCCTCCTGGTAGGTCTTGATCTGACCCTTCCAGTCATGCGCAGTCAGGTAGCGGGCCACCACGAACTGGGTGAACGTCGGGGGGCACAGGGTCGCCGACTCCGCGGCCAGCACCAGTTTCTCCCGCACCGCATGGGGGGCCAGCGCCCAGCCGACCCGCAGTCCGGGCGCGAAGGTCTTCGAGAACGAGCCCAGGTAGACCACGTTGTCCGGGTCGGCAGCGCGCATCGCCGGATAGATCTGGCCCTCGAAGCCCAGCAGGCCGTAGGGGTTGTCCTCGACGACCAGCACCTGATGCTCAGCGCACAACCGCAGTATCTCGCCACGGCGTGGCACGGCCAGCGTGACGCCGGCCGGATTGTGAAAGTTCGGGATCGTGTACAGGAACTTGGGGGTGCGGCCCTGGGCGCGCAGGGAGCACAGCGCCGCGCTCAGCTCGTCGGGTATCAATCCGTCGTCGTCCATCGGCACCTGCACCACCTGCGCCTGGTAGGAGGCGAAGGTGGTCAGCGCTCCGACGTAGGACGGTGCCTCGGCGAGCACTACGTCTCCCGGGTCGCAGAAGATCCGGGTCACCATGTCCAGCGCCATCTGGGAGCCGACGGTCACCGTGACGTCGTCGGCGTGCGCCCGGATCCCTTCCAGGGCCATCAGCTCGCAGATCCGCTCCCGAAGCTCCGCAGTGCCTTGCGCCGAGCCGTACTGCAGCGCCGTCATCCCGTCAGTGGCGATCATCTGGGCCAGTTCGTCAGCTAACGAGTCCAACGGCAAGGCAGGCAGGTACGGCATTCCGCCGGCCAAGGACACCACCTCGGGGCGGCTGGCCACTGCGAACAGCGCACGGATCTCGGAGGCGGTCATTCCCGCGGTGCGCTGGGCGTAGCGGTGCAGGTGCGGGTCGAGGTCGCGTTGGGTGGACTGTTTGCGGCACGGCTGGCCAGGGGTGGGGCTGGGGGTCATGAGGGCGCCTTCGCTGCGGTTGCGGGTGCCCTGGCAGTGTAGAGGTCACTCTGACGGTGGCCGCCGTCTTCACTCCGAGCCGTCATCGGCATATGCTGCGCCAGGCGCTGTGCCCGCCGCTGGCACGCGCTCGTGGAGTTCAGGGAGGTTCAGTGTCACGTCGAGTGGTCGGCGTCACCCTGGACAACCTCAATCTGCTGCCGAAGCAGTGCCGACGCTGTGTGTTCTGGGAGCTTGCCCCGCACATCCGGGAGCAGGCGGAGGACTTCGGTCAGACCGAGTTGGAGAAGGAGTCCTGGGTCTCCAGCGTGCTGCTGGAGTGGGGTTCCTGCGGGCGGATCGTGATGTCCGGCGATGTGCCGGCTGGCTACGTGCTCTACGCGCCGCCCGGCGCGGTGCCGCGGGCATCGGCGTTTCCGACCTCGCCGGTCAGCCCTGATGCCGTGTTGCTCACCGCGCTGAAGGTGCTCCCGGAGTTCGAAGGTGGCGGCTTGGGCCGGATGCTGGTGCAGGCGGTCGCCAAGGACCTCACCCGGCGCGGTGTCAAGGCCATCGAGGCCTTCGGTGATGCCCGTCCCACTGCGGAGTCCACGTGCGTGGTTCCCGCCGAGTTCCTGCAGCAGGTCGGCTTTAAGACGGTGCACGCGCATTCGCGCTGGCCCCGGCTACGCCTGGAGCTGCGTACTGCCCTGACCTGGAAGGAAGACGTCGAGGCTGCCTTGGAAAGGCTGCTGACGTCGGTGACCATCCACAACGTCGAGCCCAGCCTGCGCCCCGCCTGACCCCACCCAATCGGCTGTCACCCGCCATCATGCTGCCGCCCCTCCCGGGTCATGAGTGTCTTCCGCTTCCCGAACTCCACAGCAGAGCTATTTGATCACGCAGCGGCAGCTCTGCTGTGGAGTTCGGAGGGCGTGGTGTCCTAGGAAGGATGCGAACACTGCGCCGGGCGGCCGCGGCTCGGAGGGTGAGTCAGCCAAGCTCACCGGTGCGCACGGCAGTGGTGAAGGACACCCACTGGGTGGGGGTGACGATCAGGGCCGGGCCGGTGGGGTTCTTGGAGTCCCGCACCGCGCGGTGCCCGCTGTCGAGGTCGGCGACCTCCACACAACTCGCTTGGCCGTTGCTGCGGCTGCTCTTGCGCCAGGTGGCGCTGGACAGGTCGATTGTGCTCACTTTCCTAGCTCCCTTGTCACTTGAGTGATCAGCTCCCGGGAGGCGCTCTCGTCCAGAGAGGACTCCCAGATGTTGGTGAACGCGGTGTCGTACCGGGCGACTTCGTGGGGTTTGTCCAGGTACAGCGCTCCGGTGAAGCTTTCGACGTATACCGTGGGTGGCTCGGTGTCCTGGCCGTTGCCATTGAGCGGGAACCGCAAAAGCTCGAACGTGCCGGACATGATGCCGTGGTGCAGCCCAGCATCGAAAGGCACCACCCGCAGCGACACGGTGGGCAGTTCGCTGACTTCTATCAGCCGTTTGAGCTGTCCGTGCGCGGCCTCCTCGCCGCCGACCGGGCGATGCAGGATGGCCTCGTTGAGCACCACGTTGAATACCGGGGGGTGGGTGACCCTGGTCAGCAGCGCTTGGCGCGCGATGCGGACGTGCACCCGTCGTTCGACCTCAGCGTCGTCCGCTCCCTGGTTGTCTGCCCGGATCACCGCGCGGGCGTAGTCCTCAGTCTGGAACAGTCCTGGCACCAGTTCGGACTCGTACCAGCTGAAGTGGGACGCGGCTTCCTCCAATCCGATGTAGACGTCGAAGTACTCCGGGATGGCGTCGCCGTAGGAGTGCCACCAGCCGCGCGCCTTGGTCTCCTTGGCCAGACCCATCAGCGCCTCGGTCATGTCCGCCGACGCGCCGTAGACCTTGCACATCGCCTCCACGTCGAGGCTGCGCAGGGAGGTCTGCCCGGTCTCGATGCGCCAGATCTTGGCCTCGGACCATTCCAGTTGCGCGCCGGCGGCGCGCACGGTGAGCCGGGATTTGTTGCGCAGGTCACGCAGGTACCGGCCGAGTTGCCGGCGGGGCACGGTCGAGCCCGTCGTCGTGATGGCCTCGGTCATTGTCCACCTCTCTCACCGTGAGGGAATCTTACACCCGGAATGAAAGCATTCACGGGTTCACTTCGGAATGAGTTAACCATATTGGGTACTCACTGCGAAACATTGATGTGAAAGCTTGCATCCAGGCGTGTCGCACTGTTTGACTCCGCTCCAGCCCTGAACGGCGCATTCACCACCGCGTGCGAAGGGTCATGGCCGGACCGGCGATGCCCCGACGCAGAGTCGCCGGTCCGGCCATTCCACGGCGATGAGAGCGGGACCGTGATGAGTACAGCCCAGCCGGGACCTCGGTCTCCTGCCACGACCAGGCCCCCGCTGACCGGAACAGACCTCTACGACTGGATGGCGCTGCGGCGCGTCAACGCCGGTGGCATAGCCAGGACGGGAGATCACTGGTTCGACCACGGACGTCAGATACCGGACTATGTTGCCGACTCGCTCGCCGCGTTGTGCGACAGCAGCGCGGTGACACTGGCTGAGCCGGACGGGTGGGGAATGCGACGGGCGGCGCTGACTAATGCCGGGCGCGGCCGTTTTCAGCAGCTGTGCCGGCAACGCCAGACCGTGCAGCCGCTACCCGCTCTGGGATCCGTAGCCGCCGTCGCGTGGCTAGCTGATCATCCGTGCGCCAGGAACATGGTCCAGTCGGTGTGGGACACGCTCGCCGAGCTGGAAACGTCCTGCCATCATCCGGGCCCCATCGCCGCATTGCGGCGGGTCTTGACCCACCATCAGCCGACCGCAGCGGGTCGCTGCCGGGCCTGCCGGCGCTGGAGATGGCACCGCCGTCGTTTTCCCTGCATCGTGTGGCACCAGATCCACACCGCGCTGCGCTAGCGCGGACCTAGCCGACTTCACGAGGGGCAGCCATTCAGCTCGCCGCGTAGGAGATCGGCGAAGGTGAACGTGCCGGTGGGTTGATCGTTCTCGCCCAGCAGGTAGAGCCGCTTGACGGCGACCACTATCCCTTCGGCGACCACATCGCGGAAGGCAGGTTCGAGGAGTTTGCGGCGGTCCCCAGGGTTGGTCAGGTAGCCCAGTTCCACCCGCACCGCGGGCATCCGGGTCATCCGCAGCAGCTCCCAGGTCTTGGGGTGGGTTCCGCAGTCGAGCATCCCGGTGCGGGCGGTCAGCTCGCGCTGGATGAACTCGGCCAGCGCCTCACCCAGGGTGGAGCTGGTGCCGTTGCTGGTGCCGAAGTGAAACGTCGCCAAGCCATGTGCCAGCGCGGTGGGATGGCCGTCGGTGTGCAGCGACAGGACCAGGTCGCCACCTTCGGTGTTGGCGAAGGCGGCTCGGTCAGCTTCTGTGGGGCTGGTGTCCCGGCTGTGGGACAGCAGCGTCTCCATCCCGGTAGCAGCCATCCGGCCCGCCAGCCGCGTAGCCAGGTCCCACATCAGGTCTGTCTCGGTGGCTCCGTCGACCACGATGCCTTGCTCGGAGCCGCCGTGACACGGATCAATGATGATCCGCTTGCCACGCAAGGCTGGACCCGCCCGGCGGGCCCGTTCCTGCTCGCGGAGTAACACCGGCCTACCACCGCGGACCTTGGGCTGCAGCTGGCGCAGCGCCCGCAAGGTGGCCGGCCCGCATACCCCGTCGACCCGCAGGCCATAGTCACGTTGGAAGCTGCGCAGTGCGGCCTCGGTATGCGAACCGAAGATCCCGTCCGCCCGGTAGGCGTCATAGCCCAGCTCAAGCAACCGTTCCTGCAGCGTGCATACGTCGTCGCCGCGCATAGGACCGGCGATGAGATAGCTGAGCAGGCGGCAGCCGAACCCCAGACGCGCATCGCACAACGCCTGGTAGGTGGCCCACCCGACGATGCCATCGCTGATCAGACCGCGGCGCTGCTGGAAGGCGCGGACCGCGTGCTCCACCGTGATGTCGAAGATGTCAGGGTCCGCAGCTGTCTCAGCACCCGATTCCGACGGCGGTGGGAGCAACCCCTGTGAGGTCAGCAACGCCCGCAGCTGCGCCACCGCCTGTCCGGTGTCGCCGCGGCGCAGCAGCTGCATTCAACCTCACTTCACTCGGCGCGTAGTCGCAGTGCGGGTCTGTCACTCAAGCTCGTCCCGCCGGACAGGACGCGTCCCACGGTAATCGGTTGCCTGCTGCGACGATGAGCCTGCCACTGACATCGCGGCAGTAGCGAATCAGCCCAGGTAGTCAGCCAGGTCTTCGAGCAGCGCAGCCTTGGGCTTGGCTCCGACGATCTGCTTCACCGGCTTACCACCCGAGAAAAGGATCATGGTCGGGATCGACATGATCTGGTAGTCCCGTGGGGTGCTGGGGTTGGCGTCGATGTCCATCTTCGCGATGGTGAGCTTGTCACCGTTCTCCGAGGCGATCTCCTCAAGTACCGGCGCCACCTGCTTGCAGGGTCCGCACCAGCTCGCCCAGAAGTCCACCAGCACCGGCTTGTCGCTGCCGAGCACGGCGTCGGCGAACGAATCATCGGTCACGGTCACGGTCGACTTATCTGCCATCTCATCTCCTGGTTGCGGTTCTGCATGGCCGGATGGAATAGGTGATCAGGACTTGGAACCGTAGCCGCCGCCGACGAACTCGGCAGCCACCTGCGCGTGCGGGTCCGCGTGCTCAGCGAGCCAGCGTTCGACGTCGATCGCGGCCGCGCAGCCGGTGCCCGCGGCGGTGACGGCTTGCCGGTAAGTGTGGTCCACCAGGTCACCCGCCGCGAAGACGCCGTCCACGCTGGTAGCGGTCGACGGCGCGGTCACCACTACGTACCCGGCTGCGTCGGTGTCCACCTGATCGCGGACCAGCTGACTGCGCGGGTCGTGCCCGATCGCCACGAACATGCCGGTGACGTCCAGCGTCGCTTTGTCGGAGAGCTCCAGGCCGCTCACACCGCCGTCGCCGACTACCCGGTCGACGGTCACCCCGGTGCGCCAGCGGATCTTGTCGTTGTTCCGGGCGCGCTCAAGCATGATCTTCGAGGCGCGGAACTCGTCGCGCCGATGCACCACGGTCACCGACTTCGCGAACTTGCTCAAGAAGATGGCCTCCTCCATCGCGGAGTCCCCACCGCCGATGACGGCGATATCCTGATCACGGAAGAAGAAACCGTCACAGGTGGCGCACGAGCTGACGCCGCGGCCGAGCAGTTCCTGCTCTCCCGGGACGTTGAGGTAGCGGGGCTGCGCGCCCATCGCGAGTATCACCGACCGGGCCAGGTAGGTAGTCCCATC
>JAICHZ010000065.1 GCA_025924655.1 Pseudonocardiaceae bacterium
ACCCTCACCACACGGGTTGCCACGGCCTACCCCCAGGTCGGAACAGTCCAACCCGGCAACCCTGGCCTCACCCCACCGCCACGTCATCCACCAACTCAACCACCCACCTCGGCGGTCCGAGGCGAAGCCTCTTTAGGCAGGAACCAAGGGCAGGCCCAGCCTGCCCACCCCATGCGCGGGCACCACAAAACCAGCCACCCCAAAACCCCCAACCCCGCCAACACAAGTTGGCACCGTCACTTGACAGGGCCGTTCCACATCAGTTCACGGCACGAGAGGACGGTTATCCTTTGGCGGATGGCTCGGCGGTTGCGCTTTGTCGGCCGACCATCTCGTAGACGGCGGCACCGTCCGGATCATGCTGCTCTGGCGCCCATTGTTGCCCCTGTGAGAGCGATCAGTCCGTAGCGCACCGCGCCGACGGGGGCGTCGGTGCCCACGTGCAGCCACCATCGGCATAGCGCGGCGGTCATCGCGATCTCGGCTGCGATGACGGTGCGGCCGAGCAGCACCGTTGCCGGTCATGTTGGCCGGGAAGACGTGCCCGAGGCCGAGGTAGCTGATCGCGTCGGCGCACGCCGCGACCACGGTGAGTCCGAGCAGCACCAGGTCGCGGCGTGTGGTCGTAGGCGCGGTTATTGGGGGTGTTCCTCGTCGGCGCGGTCGCGGAGCTTGCCAACGACACCGGAGACGGCCTTACCGAGTTTGCCGGGGATGATGTGGCCGGGGCTGGCGTCGAAGGTGGATTCGTCGAGCATGTCCTTGACCATCTGCAGAGCGATGCGGTTGCGGTTGGGGGTGCCGCTGCGCAGCGCATCGAGCAGGTGGGTGACCTGCTGGGTCTTGACCTTGGCGGGGATCGGTGGTTCGTGGGGGTCGACCAGGCACTCGATGATGACCGGGCCGTCCCAGGAGAACGCCTCCTGCATCTGCTTGGCGCAGGTGCTCGGGTCTTCGATGTGCATGCCGCGAGCACCGGCGGCTTCGGCGAATTTCACGAAGTCCAGTGGGGCGAAGTTCACACCGTATTCGGGGTTGCCGAGGAAAACCATCTGCTCCCACTTGATCAGCCCGAGGGTGTTGTTCTTCACCACGACGACCTTGATGGGCAGCCGGTGCTGCACAGCGGTGAGGAAATCACCGAGCTGCATGGTCAGCGACCCGTCGCCGGTGAACACCACGACTTGGCGGCCGGGGTAAGCGGCGGCGGCGCCGATCGCGTAGGGCAGCCCGGCGGCCATCGAGCAGTTGGTGCCGGAGAAGGAGAACTGCTGGCCCTTACGGACCTTGATCTGCCGGGCCGCCCAGGTGGTGACGGTGCCGGAGTCACCGCAGATGATCGCGTCGGGGGCCAGCACGTCGTTCAGGGCCCACGCCGGCACCTGGGGTTTCATCGGGGTGTCGGCGCTGGTGCCGCGGGCGGCCATCAGCTCCCACCACTGCGTCATCCCCTCCTGGGCCTGGGACAGGAACGACCGGTCGTCGTTTCGGGTCAGCAGCGGCAACAGTTCGGCCAGGGTGGCTTTGGCGTCGCCGACGAGCCCGACGTCGACCGGGTGCCGCAGGCCGATGCGTTCGGGTTTGTCGTCGATCTGCACGCACACCGTCTGACCGGGTTGGGGGTAGAACTCGATGTAGGGCATCGTCGAGCCGACGATGAGCAGCGCATCGCACTGCTCCAGCGCCTCTTCGGAGGGTCGGGTGCCGACCAGAGCGATCGATCCGGTGGTGTAGGGCGAGTCGTCGGGGATGCAGTCCTTGCCCAGCTGGGCCTTGACCACCGGCGCGCCGAGCTTGTCCGCGACCGCTTCTAACTCCGACCCGGCTCCGCGAGCGCCGGCCCCGGCGAGGATCGCCACCTTCGTCTTGCCCCGCAGCGCGGCCGCCGCAGCCTCGAGGTCGGACCGGGTGGGGATCCGCACCGGCGGCCGGTAGGTGGTGGAGGTGTGCCCGGGCACGTTGCGCTTGAACCGGTCACCGGAGTCCGCCGCCGCGGCCTGGTAGTCGATCGGGAACGCCAGGTGGCTCGGGCCCCGGTGGGTCAGCGAGGTGCGCACCGCGTAGTCCACAACGTTGATCACATGCCGCGGACCCATGATCCGCTGGTTGTATAGCGCGACGTCGTTGAACAGGTAGTCAGTGTTGATGTCTTGCAGGTACGAGGTGCCGATCAGGTCGTGATAGGTCATCCCGGTGATCGCCAGGATCGGCGCCTGCTCGACCTTGGCGTCGAGCAGGCCGTTGAGCATGTGCACCGCGCCGGGGGAGGCGGTGGAGAAGCAGACGCCGAGCTTGCCGGTGAACTTCGCATAGCCCACCGCGGCCATCGCGCCGACTTCCTCGTGCCGCACGTGGATGTACTGGATGTCGTCGTGGCGCTTGCGCAGCGCCTCCATGAAGCCGTTGATGCCGTCGCCCGGCAACCCGAAAATCGTGTCCACGCCCCACTCGATGAGCCGGTCGACCAGGACGTCGGAGGCGGTTCGCTCAGTTGACATGAAAGCTCCTCCAGGCAGGAGTGGATAGGGATGGGTCGGTCAGGCCGTACCGAACAGCGGCAGCACCGTGCACCGGTAGCCGCTGTTGATCACCAGCGCACTCGCGGCGTAGAAGGCCAGCACCGCGGAGGCGATCTGGGCGGTGCTGACCATCGGGTGGACGTGGTCTTCTCTGGTGCTCATCGGGCCTCCATGGCGCCGTCTCCCTCATCGGCGGGTTAGCCGCATCCGGCTCGGGTGAAACCGCCCGAGTTTGACGTCGCCGGGTGCGGGAAGGTCGAGGAAGAACGCTGCTGGGCGCCATGAGGGAGACCGTCGTGACTGTCACGAGTACTCGGACTGTGAATCGGGGCAGGCTAGCTCGTGAGCTGGTCAGCGCGGTGGAGGGCGAGGCTCGGTTCGATGACGGGTCACGGGCCCTGTACGCCAACGACGCCTCCATCTACCGGCAGGTGCCGCTGGGTGTGGTGCTGCCCCGGCACGCTGACGATGTGGTCGCGGCGCTGGAGGTGTGCCGCCGCCACGGTGTCCCGATCGTGGCCCGTGGTTGTGGCACCGGCTTGGCCGGCCAAAGCGTCAACGCGGGGGTGATGTTCGACTTCTCCAAGTACATGCATCGACTCCTGGATCTTGACCCGAAGGCTCGGACCGCGCGGGTGCAGCCGGGTCTGATCTGCGACGACCTGCGCGCCGCGGCCGGCGAACACGGGTTGACCTTCGCTGTCGATCCGGCCACCCACGACCGCTGCACGTTGGGCGGGATGATCGGCAACAACTCCTGTGGCACGCATTCGGTGATGGGCGGCAAGACGGTCGACAACGTGCTGTCGATGGATGTGATCACCTACGACGGCACCCGGATGACGGTGGGCGCGACCGACGATGAGCAGTACGCGCGGGTGCTGGCCACTGGCGGGCGCCCGGCCGAGATCTACCAGCGGCTGCGTGAGCTGCGCGATCGGCACGCGGAGCTGATCCGGTCTCGCTTCCCGGATGTGCCGCGCCGGGTCTCGGGTTACAACCTCGATGATCTGTTGCCGGAGAAGGGTTTCAACCTGGCCCGGGCGTTGGTTGGTACCGAGTGCACCTGCGTGCTGGTGCTGGAGGCCACCGTGCGGCTGCTGCCCGACCCGCCGCACCACACGCTGCTCGTCGTCGGGTTCCCGGACGCGGCGACGGCCGCGGACCACGTTCCCGAGCTGGCCCGCCAGCGGGGTGATCGGGTTGGAGTGTTTCGACGCTGGGGTGCTGGCCAACATCGCCAAACACGACCTGCACATCCCCGGAATGGACGAGTTGCCCGACGGCGGCGCCTGGCTGCTCGCCGAGTACGGCGCCGACACCGAGGCGCAGGCTGACAAGCTGGTGGAACACGCCCGGTCGCTGGTGACCGCGCCGGGCGTGCCCAAGGTCGTCGAAGACGCCCGGCACCAGGCCGACATCTGGGAGGTCCGGCGCAGCACCATCGAATACACCCGCATCCCCGGCGAGCACGCCGGCCTGGCCGGCTGGGAGGACGCCGGGCTGCCCCCCGACCGGCTGGGCGACTACATCCGCGACTACTGCGCCCTAGTGACCCGGCACGGCTACCACACCGTGCTGTTCGGGCACTTCGGGCAGGGTTGCATGCACAACCGGCTCGACCTGAAGCTCGACACCGCGCAGGACATCGCGAACTTTTCCCGGTTCCTCGACGAGGCCGGCGACCTCGTGGTGTCCTACGGCGGCTCGCTGTCCGGGGAACACGGCGACGGGCAGTTGCGGGCCAACCAGCTGGTCAAGATGTTCGGACCCGAAATCGTCGGCGCGTTCGCCGAGTTCAGGGCGATCTTCGACCCGGAGGGGCGGATGAACCCGGGCAAGGTCGTTCACCCCTACCCACCGGAGTCGCACCTGCGCCGAGGAACGGATCTGCAGCTGCGTCCGGTCAGCACCCATTTCAGCTTCCCCGAGGACCGCGGCGGATTCTTCGACGCGGTCAACCGGTGCTTCGGCATCGGCAAGTGCCGGCACACCTCCGGCGGCACCATGTGTCCGAGCTTCATGGTCACCCGGGAGGAACAGCACTCCACCCGCGGTCGGGCGCGGCTGTTGATGGAGATGATGAGCGGCCACCGCGACGACGTGGACACCAAGAAGGGCTGGCGCGACGAGCACGTCAAAGATGCGCTCGACCTGTGTTTGGCTTGCAAGGGCTGTAAGGGTGATTGCCCGGTCAACGTCGACATGGCCGCCTACAAGTCGGAGTTCCTGTCGCACTACTACGCCGGACGGCTACGTCCCCGCGCCGCCTACGCGATGGGACTGATCCCGATCTGGGCCCGGCTGGCCTGCCACGCACCCGGACTGGTGAACTCCACCCTGTCCGCGCCGGTGCTGGGTGCGCTGGCCAAACGCCTCGCCGGTGTCGACACCCGACGTGCGGTCCCGACCTTCGCGGCGCGGACCTTCCGCTCCTGGTTCGCCGAACACCAGCCCCGCACCGACGGGACGCCGGTACTGCTGTGGCCCGATACCTTCACCAACTACTTCACCCCCGAGGTCGGCATCGCCGCCGTCGAGGTCCTGGAAGCCACCGGCTTCGCCGTGCGCATCCCCGACCGGGTGCTGTGCTGCGGGCGCCCGCTCTATGACTACGGCATGCTGCCCACCGCCAAACGCTGGCTGCTGGCGATCCTCGAGGAGCTGCGCGAGCCGATCCGGGCCGGCATCCCCCTGGTCGGGCTGGAACCCAGCTGCCTGGCGGTGTTCCGCGACGAGCTGACCAACCTGCTACCCCACGACCTCGACGCCCACCGGCTGGCCAAGCAGAGTGTCAGCCTCGCTGAGCTGCTCACCCGAGCCGGCTACCGGCCGCATCGGCTGGAGCGCCAGGCGCTGGTGCAGCGGCACTGCCACCAGGGCGCGGTGATCGGCTCCGACGCTGACGCCGCGCTGATGGCCGACATGGGCCTGCGAGTGAAGCAGCCGGACTCGGGTTGCTGCGGGATGGCCGGCAGCTTCGGGTATGAAAGCGGCGAACGCTACGAGGTCTCGATAGCCTGCGGGGAGCGGGTGATCCTGCCCGCGGTCCGCGCCGCGGAGCAGCACACGATCGTGCTCGCCGACGGCTTCAGCTGCCGCGGCCAGATCGAGCAAGGCACCGACCGGCAAGCCCTGCACCTCGCCGAGGTGCTCGCCCTCGCGCGACGCCGCGGCCCCAACGGACCACCGATCGGAGCGCCCGAACGGTACTGCCGGGCCACGCCGCCGCGCTCCGACCGGCTACTCACCGCGCTCAGCGCAGCCACTGCCCTCGGCGGGTTAGCCACCGTGGGCGGGCTGGTCACAGCGTGGCAGTGGCTATCCTCAGGGTGCCGATCTCTCAACCAGCACCCCACACGCTGCTCGCCCAACGCGGACTGCACCTGTTTCGCGTCCGTCCACTGCGTTCGGAACGCCGCATCGGCTACATGTGCAGAAACTCTGAACTGATCAACGCCGCTGCGGCTAGAAGTCGTGAACTCGACAGTACCGACGTTTCCAGCGCGGAAAACGTCGGTACTGTGGAGTTCACGGCACGGGACCCCCCGCCGGAGTTGACACCGTTCACACGAGCTCGTGGGTGCCGTCAGGCAGTTGCCGGCTGATCCCGCGGCGGGCCAGCAGTTCCATGATCGGGACGGTGACGCGGCGGGTGGTGTCTAGCGCCTGGCGGGCCTGGCTGAGGGTGAACGGTGTGGGCAGGCCGCGCAGCCGCTCGACCGCGTCGTCGTCCGCGCCGGGTGCGAGGTAGATCCCGTTAGCGATCTTGAGTAGTTCGCCGGCCCGTACGGCGGCGGCGAGCTGTTTGGCGCCCAGCCCGAGTTCGGCGAGCCGGTGTGCCTCGGGTGCGGCGAAGGGCCGCTGTGCGAGCTCGGCGCGCAGGGCGGCGATGGCGCTGCGGACCGCATCGGGCAGTCCCGATACCGGCCCCGCCACGTGCACCCGGCCTTGAGCGAGTGTCAGTTGCGAGCCGAGTAGCAGCTCGACCAGCCGCGCATCGGGCATTCCGGCGACCTGTCGGGCCACTTCCAGCGGCATCCCCGGCTCAAGCGGGTTCTCGGCCGCGTACTGGGTAACCGCGGCAGCGAGCTGGTCGCTGCGCTGCGCCAGCAACGTCGGGTCGACCAGCCAGCCAGCTACCGCAGCGGCCTGCGCGGGCACCCGCGCACCCATCGCGACCAGCTCATCGCGCCGGATCAGCCCACGGCGACGTAGCTCGGCGGACCCGTCGGGGGTGCTGTCCATTGTGGATAGCACGGCTGCCCGGGCCGCGGCCGCCCCGCGCCGGCGCAACGCGGGCGGCTGTACATCCAGCACGATGACTCCGGCCGGGATGCATCGCGTACCGGGATCGCGAAGCAGCGCACGGTCTCCGATCCGCAGCGGCAACGGCTGCCGCAACAGCAACCGCACGGTGTCCCCACCCAGCGGCCGGACCCGCACACCCACCCCAGCCGCTCCCACATGCAACACCATTTCCGCGGCCAAGCCCCCCGACATGGAGGCATATCGGGGTAGAGAGCGGCCCCTTTGTCCCGATATGTCCCCATGTTGGGCTACGGTCGCGAGGCGGACGTCGATGGTACGGGTGGCGAGCCAGGTTTTTGGGGTGAGCAGCGTAGCGCCGCGGTGCACGGCCTCGCGAGGAACGCCGCGCAGGTTGACCGCTACCCGGGCCACCGCGGGTGCGGACTCCACGGCTTCGCCCAACGACTGCAGGCCCCGGACCGTCACCGTGCGCCCTGGTGGGACAAGCTCTAGTTCGTCACCGACCTGCAGCGTCCCGCTGGCCAGCGTGCCGGTGACCACGGTGCCCGCGCCGCGAATAGTGAACGCCCGATCCACCCACAGGCGCACGTCAGCGTCGACATCCGGGGCGGGCAGCCGGGTGACCAATTGGCTCAACGCGACGCGCAGCTCGTCGAGCCCGGCCCCGGTCGCGCCGGAGACACACACCGCGGGGATCCGGCCCAGCGTCGAACCGGCCAGGTGTTCCAGCGCCTCGTCGCGCGCCAGCTCCGGATCCATCAGGTCGCTGCGGGTCACCACCAGCAGGCCATGCCGGACGTTCAGCGCGTGCAACGCATCCAGGTGCTCGGCCGACTGCGGCATCCAGCCCTCGTCGGCCGCGACCACGAACATGACCGCGGGCACCGGACCGACGCCGGCGAGCATGTTCGGCACGAACCGCTCGTGCCCGGGCACGTCGACGAATGCCACCGTCGCGCCGGTGGGCAGGGTTGTCCAGGCGAAGCCTAGATCGATGGTCATGCCCCGGCGGCGTTCTTCCGCCCACCGGTCGGGCTCCATTCCGGTCAACGCGCGGACCAGGGTGGACTTGCCGTGGTCCACGTGACCTGCCGTAGCTACAACGTGCATGCCAGGACCGCGTCGCGCAACGTAGCGTCCTGATCGGCCGGTAGCGACCGAACATCGAGCAGGCAGCGGCCCCTTTCCACGCGGCCGAGCACCGGCGGGCTGCCGGCTCGCAACAGGGTGGCGTAGCGCTCCGGAAGGCTGACTGCAGCGCTGTCCAGGGCCACCCCCGGTGCGCCGCCGCCGCCGACCGTGGCCTGCGACGCCACCGCGGTCGCGTCCACCCCGAGCGCGGCCAATGCCGTGGCGATCGCCGTCGCTCGCCGGTGCAGCGCGGCGGGGTCGGCGGACAGCGCTTGCGCGGTGGGGGTCGCAGGTCCGCGCAGGGTGGCTTCCAGCGCGGCGAGGATGAGCTTGTCCACCCGCAACGCCCGGGCCAGTGGGTGGCGTCGCAGCGTTGTCACTAACTGCTCGGATCCCAGCAGCAAGCCAGCCTGAGGGCCGCCGAGCAGTTTGTCGCCGCTCGCTGTGACCAGGTCGGCGCCGTGCGCCAGCGCGGTGGCGGCATCGGGCTCCTCGGGTAGCGCAGGGTGCGGGCTGAGCAGTCCTGAGCCGATGTCAGCGACCACCGGCATCCCCAGTCCGGTCAGTTCCTTGATCGGCACCGAGGAGGTGAACCCGGTGATACGGAAGTTCGACGGGTGCACCTTGAGCACGAAACCGGTCTGCGGCCCGATCGCCGCGGTGTAGTCCTCGCGGGTGACCCGGTTGGTGGTGCCGACCTCACGCAGCCGGGCACCGGTGGACTCCAGCAGCTCCGGGATGCGGAACCCGTCGCCGATCTCCACCATCTCGCCGCGGGCCAGCACGATCTCGCGACCGGCGGCCAGCGCGGTCGCGGCGAGCACCAGCGCAGCGGCACCGTTGTTCACCACGTGCACGGCAGCTGCCGCGGGCACCGCAGCGGCCAGCGCGGCCAGGGCACCGGCCCCGCGGCGGCCCCGACCGCCGGTGGCAAGGTCAAGCTCGACATCGGTGGTGCCAGCCACGGCCGTCAGCGCCTCGACCGCCGCAGCGGACAGCGGTGCCCGGCCCAGGTTGGTGTGCAGCAGCACCCCGGTGGCGTTGAGCACCGGGCGCAGGGTCGTCGCGGTGTCCGGCAACGCGGCCAGCACGTCGGCGACGACACCGGCCGGCTCGACGACGCCGTCGCGTACCCGTTGCTGCGCCGCGGCCACCGCCTGCTTGACCTGCTGGCGTCCGAGCCGCTGCGTCGCCGCGGCCACCGCCGGATCGGCCAGCACCGCGTCGGTGCGCGGAACCTGCCGGCGGACATCCATACCTCGCACGCTAGCGCCCCCTACTGCTGGGTCCGTACCGCAGCGCCGTGGAAAGCCAGTGCTGTTAGCTGAGAGGGCCCGTACATACCGGCCAGTTCGAAGCTTTTGTGGATTCCGGTGCCGTAGTCGGATTGGATGATGCAGCCGGGTCCGGCGACGTTATCGCGGTCACCGGTAATACGTGGTCCGCGCATCCACGGTCCAAAGTCGTTACGGGAAACTGTCGCGGAACCAATGCCGTAGTTCCGTGCCGTGCACGATGGTAGCCTGCAAGATTGCCGTGCCGGTTGCGCCCGTAGTCGGATTGAATGAGACAGACATAAGCTCTGGCCATCTCATCAGTCCCCTTCAGTCTTCAGCGAGCCGATGGCGGAGGCGGACGGGAATCGAACCCGCCTGGTCGAGTTGCTCGACCACGTCGGTGTTGAAGACCGCGGGGGCCACCAGGCACCCATACGCCTCCACCGGAGATCTTAGGTCTCGGGCACACCGCATCGACGGCTGCCCCCGGCGCCCAGCGAATGCACAACGGCCCGGGCGCTCATCGTGAGCGGCCGGGCCGTTGTGGTAGATCGTCGAGCTAACCTAGTGCGGCGCGAACTCAGCTGACGCCGAGCTTCTCCGCGGCCATCTTGGCTCCCTCGACCCGGTGCGTGATCTTCTGGAACGCCACGTCGCGAGCGTAGTCAGGTGAACCGTGGTTTGGCTTCTCATCAATGCTGAACGGCGAGAAGCCGCAGTCATCGGTGGCTCCTAACCTTTCCTTCGGGATGAAGTTCGAGGCCCTCACCAGCGCATCGCGAACCTCTTCTGCGCTCTCGATGCGGGGGTTCCCCGGGTTGATTACGCCGATGTAGGCCATTTGCGCGACGCCGTCGGCGTCGTCGCGTAGATGCTTGCCGATCGACTCGTAAACCGGGTCCTTCTCGCGTTCGCTTGCCAGCTGGATCAGGAAGTAACCGGCGTTCATCTGGAACATGCTCGGGAGCAGGTTGTTGTAAGGCACATCAGCGCTGTGCACCGAGTCCCGGTCGCCACCTGGGCAGGTGTGAACGCCGATCTTCTTACGCTCCTCCGCTGAGAAGCGCGCGAAAACGCGGTTGTTGAGCTCGATGAAGTGCGGTAGCAAACCGGCGCCCGTCCACGGGTTGCGTGGATCTTCGCGAGTAGCGAGCCGGCCTTCGGTGAAGTCGACGGAAACCCGCGCCGCGCCGGCCTCGAAGGCCTTGCGGATGTCCTTTTCGCATTCGTTCACGATGTCTTCTTCGAACTGCTCCCGCGAGTAGCCGGGCACCTCATCTTTCAGCGGGTACAGCAGTGCGATCATGGAGGGCGCGATCACGGCCTGCTTCATGGGTACGTGCGCGTAGCCGATAGATTTCTTCAGGGTGTCCGCCGCGTATGTCTTGTACCGCAAGGGGCCACCGGTGAGGCGTGGAAGCTGCCGTCCGTGGCCATCGGCGAAGATCGCGAAGAACTGGCCGCCCGGGGCCAGGTTGTCGGCAAGGCCGGTCCCGGCCAGGGTATCGGTGATCGGGTAGGTAGCGAAGCTGGACCAACGCTGTTCGCCGTCCGAGATGATCGGTGCTCCGGTGGCCTCAGCGCGCTCGATCGAATCGCGGACTGCCGCGTCCTGCTCTGCTTCCAGGGCGGCCTTGTCAATTTTTCCCTCGTCATAGGCAGCGTACGCGGCCTGCAGTTTGGAAGGCCGCGGGAGGGAACCGACGGGCTCTGTGGGAATTCCGGTGGCCGTTCTCGGATCGTATTCAGTCATGATTTCCTCTCTGTCGTTTAGCTAGGCGAATCTAGTGATTTGAGTAGGCAGACCGGCGATTGCACTGTTCGCTACGGTCTCCTCCCTGTCGCAAAAAGGTCGTCCGAGCCCTCATGATGGCCGCGCCGATCACCTGGTGCCCGGAAAACGGGGCACAGACAGGTCTGTCTAGCTGTGACTTAGATCATAGTCAGGTGGCAATGATTCGGTCAACGGACACCCATTTGCCCTACTTAGATTAGCCCAGCTGGGCGCCGCACATTGCTCAGAGTTCCGATTGCCGCCGCCGAACGTGGGAGCGCAGCCACATTGCCAGGCCGGCGACGGCCAATGCACCGAGGACGACGTTGCTGACCACGCCCAACTGATCCTGGACCACGACCAAGCTGGCCCCGGCGAGGTACCCGAGGATGGCCACCGTGGTCGCCCAAAGCACCCCGCCGAGGAGGTTGTAGGGCAGAAACCTCCACCAGCTTAAGCCGCTCATCCCGGCCAAACCTGGCACCAGCGCCCGCAACAGCGCGGTCATGCGGCCGATCAGCACCACAATCGGACCCCGCCGGCGCAGCAGGTCATTGGTCGCGCGTACGGCATCAGGTTTGACCAACCGGTCCGGCAGGCGCATGAGGGGCCGCTCGCCGTAGCGCCGGCCGATGCCGAATCCGACCGCATCGCCGATGACCGCGCCAGCCACGCTCGTCGGAATCACCGACCACAAGGACAGCGTCCCCACCTGCGCGGCGGCTCCAGCCACCAAGATCGCGATCTCGCCAGGGAAGATCACACCCAGCATGGTGGAGGCCTCTAGCGCCGGACACAGGAAAGCAAGGATGAGCATCGGAGTCGGCGGAAGTGCCCGCAGGGCCTCGAGCACCATGCCTTGATCCTGACTCATCGGCCACGCGACTGCCAACAGCGTGCGTTGCGGCCTGCCATCGCCTCCAGCCGAGCACCGACCTGTCTTGCCGCACCCCTAAGGCCGCGACGAACATCTACCGTAACGCGGTCCGCCCCCGGTATTGAGGAGAGTCTCATGTTTGGCACGTTGACCGAGCAGGCTCGGGGGTTGACCACGGATCAGCGCAACGCGTTTGTGGCAGCGTTCCTGGGCTGGACGATGGACGCTTTCGACTACTTCATTGTGGTGTTGGTCTACAGCGAGATCGCCACCGAATTCGGTGTGTCGTTGACGAAGATGGCTTTCCTGACCACGGTCACATTGGCGATGCGTCCGGTAGGTGCGCTGATATTCGGTCGATGGGCGGACTCAGTCGGGCGGCGATTGCCGTTGATGGTCGACGTCTGTTTCTACTCCGTGGTGGGTTTCGCGTGTGCGTTCGCGCCGAATTTCACGGTGCTGCTGGTGTTGCGGCTGCTGTATGGGATCGGGATGGGTGGGGAGTGGGGCTTGGGCGCGGCTTTGGCGATGGAGAAGATCCCAGCCGAGAAACGCGGTTTGTTCTCGGGTCTGTTGCAGGAGGGCTACTCGGTCGGGTACCTGCTGGCCGCGGTGGCGTTTCTGGTTATCAATCCGGTGTTCGGTTGGCGCGGGCTGTTCGCGTTCAGCCTGCTACCCGCGTTGGTTGCGCTGTACGTACGGGTCAAGGTCGGCGAAAGTGAGGTGTGGCGGCAAACCCGGGACCGGGCCCGGCTGACCCGGACGACCCCGGGGCAAGTGTTCCGCAACCCGGCGGTGTTGCGCCGCTTCGGCTATCTGGTCGCGCTGATGACAGCGTTCAACTGGATGTCGCACGGGACCCAGGACATCTACCCGACGTTCCTCCGGCAAGGGCTGCACCTGAGCGCGAACACCGCGATCGGAATCGCCTTGATCTATAACGTTGGAGCCATCCTCGGTGGTGCGTTACTCGGTGGGTACTCCGAGCGATTGGGTCGGCGCCGCACGATCATCCTCGCCGCCACCCTCGGGCTGCCGGTGGTGCCGCTGTTCGCGTTGTCCGCCACGGTCGGTTGGCTGGCCCTCGGGTCATTTCTGATGCAGGTGTGCGTGCAAGGCGCCTGGGGAGTGATCCCGGCCCACCTGACCGAGCTGAGTCCGGATGCCATCCGTGGCTTCTATCCTGGCGTGACCTACCAGCTGGGTAATCTGATCGCCGCCTTCAACCTACCGATCCAGCAGCGGATCGCGGCCAGCCACGGCTATCCCTTCGCGCTGATCGTCACGATCGTGCCGGTACTGATCGCCGTCATCGTGCTGACCGCGATCGGCGGCGAAGCTAAAGGCATCCGGTTCGGCACACAGCCAATAAACCAACCGCCTGATCTATAGCGGAGCGCCCCAACCGCCACCGCCGGGCGTTTCGATGCGAACCCGGTCGCCGCGGCGCAGTGGCCACGTTCCTTTGCTGGGCAGTTCCACCTCGGTCCCGTCGGCCCGGCGCAGGATGTTGCGGCCCACGGCCCCAGCGCCGCCGCCGCCGAGCCCCCACGGCGGGTGCTCGCGGCGTTCGGATTGAACGGTCAGCGTGCAGTCGGTCAGTACCTCGACCTCCCGGATCAGACCGTCGCCACCGGGATGCCGGCCGGTACCGCCGGAGGACGATCGCAGCTCGTAACGCCACACCCGCAACGGGTAGTCCAGCTCCATCGCCTCGGCGGGGGTGTTGCGGGTGTTGGTCATCCCGGTGTGCACCCCGGACATGCCGGGACGGTCGGGCGTGCCGCCCTCGCCGCCGCCCAGCGTCTCGTAATAGCTGAACGACCGGTCGCCCCCGGCGCCGATGAGTAGGTTGTTCATCGTGCCCTGGCTCGCCGCCGGTACCCGCTCGGGAATCGCCTGGGCGAACGCGCCGAGCAGGACATCGACGATCCGCTGGCTGGTCTCGACGTTGCCGGCGGCCACCGGTACGGGAAACGTCGCATGCACCACGGAGGCTTCCGGTGCGCGAACATGCAGCGACCGGTAACAGCCGGCGTTGGGCGGCGCGTCCGGGTCGGTCAGCATCCGGAATACGAACATCGCTGACGACAGGGTCACCGCGAACACCGCGTTGAGATTCACCGGAACCTGCGGGTCGGTGCCGTCGAAGTCGATCGTCACCTCGTCGCCGGCAACGGTCACCGCGGCGCGGATCATGACCCCGGCGCCGATCTCCAGGACATCGCAGTTGCGGTAGCACCCGTCCGGGATGTCGGCCACGGCGGCCCGCACGCGCCGGTCGGAGTAGTCGCACACGGCTGCCATGGCCTCGCGCAGCCGAGCCGCCCCCATCCGGCTGGCGATCTCCCGCATCCGCCGGGCTCCGACGTGGTTGGCCGCGAACTGCGCCCGCAGGTCACCCCGGCGCTCGCCGGGCGTACGAGAGTTCGCGGCGATCAGCCGCACCATGTCGTCGCGTTCCCCGTCGGCATCGGCGATGAGAATGGGCGGGATCCGCAACCCTTCCATCGCGATGTCGGTGGCAGTCGCCGGCATGGAGCCCGGCGCCGCTCCACCGACGTCGGCGTGGTGCGCGCGATTGGCCACATAACCGAGCAACTCAGCTGAGCCCGCGAAAACGCCGGAGACGATCGTGAGGTCCGGCAGGTGGGTACCGCCCAGGTACGGGTCGTTGACGCAGACCTGCTGGCCGGGTTGCAGCTCGCCGTAGGTGTCCAGGACCGCGCGGACGCTGGCCGGCATGGCGCCCAGGTGCACCGGGATGTGCTCGGCTTGGGCGACCATCTCCCCGTCCGGGTCGAACACCGCCGCCGAGCAGTCCGCTCGTTCCTTGATGTTCGGGGAATACGCCGCCCGGCGCAGTGCGACGCCCATCTCCTCGGCCACGCCGGCCAGCGCGTGCCGAAAGACCTCCAGCTCAACCCCGGACAGCTCAACCCCGGACAGCTCAGCCATGTGCACCGGTTACCGCGATCGTCGTCATGCGTAATCAGAGTGCCATGTTCGCGATCAGGGGTCGTGTCGTGGTGTGACGGTCGCGGTCTCGAACTGTGTTTCGGTGCCGCGCGGGTCACGCCGGATCTAGCGTCCGCCGAATGTCCTCGATCCGACGGTACAGTTTGAGCGGCTGCG
>JAICHZ010000066.1 GCA_025924655.1 Pseudonocardiaceae bacterium
CGCCGCGACAGCAACCGGATACGCAGTCACCGGCGTCTCACCCCAGATCCACCGCGTCTGGACCGTCTGCTGGGGTAGTGATCGCCCGATTTGTTACCCCAGCACCGCAGCAGCCATCCTCAGAATCTGGGCGGCCGCTCTCAACGCCCTCAACGCGCCCTCAGCGCGTTGTGAATCATATGGCGCTGAGTTAGCTTCGCGACGGTCGGCGGCGATCCGAGGTGAATTGAGACCCATCGAGACCCAACAAGGCCAGCCGAGGGCCCGCACCCCCTCTGACCAGGCGCGCCGACGGGACTCGAACCCCTAACCTTCTGATCCGTAGTCACAGGCAGCACCCCGCCACTACCTGCAGATTGTCCAGGCCCGGACGTCATCTCCGAGTTCACATCCGAGGATGTCCATGGTCGTCAGTAGCTGTTGATGTAACAATTAATGTAGATCAGGAGGCACTTCGGTCGCAGCCTCTAATCGGCTGGCGGCTGGGCCTCGAGCACCTGATCCTTTGGTCAGGAGCTTCGGGATCGGTCTACGCCAGACCAGGTTCCTCACCGTGGTGAGAAGATCACCGACGATCTTGCACGCTCGCTGGGGGCCATGTGGCATCCCGTCGATCTGGCGCAGCCCGACCACACGGCAGTCTGGGGGCAGCCCTCGACGAACGGGCGCGTGCGTAATCTGGCTCGACCTCCCTGAGGGCTGCCGTGTGGTAGCCCTCAGGGAGGTCGATGGGATGCCACACCCCACCCACCCGACCCCGCCGCAGCAGTTCTTGTGGCGGCTATCCCGGAGATCTGCCCGCCCGGCGAGGGCATGTTTGCTTAGGTCGTGCTGCGGTTGCTGATGTAGCGCCGCTGGGAGAATGCAGCTACGGCCAGGGTCGTCGATCAATCCACGGCGTTCTGCCGCTCGGCTCGCCTCAGAACCTCGGTGATCGGTTTATGCGTCCCGCGGTGAGTTGCATCGGGCTGGTACGGCATCAGAGCGGTCAGGGCTGATCGGTACGGAAGGACGAGGGACAGCGCTTCGTTAGCCTGCGCGACCTTGGTCGCCCACGTCTTCATCCCCTCGGTGACGAGCCAGCTCTGGAACTCCCTGTAGTCCTCATCGGTCATGTGAGAAGGCCGGCCGGCCGGCACTCGCGAGGTAGTCCACGCTTACCTCGGCGGCCGCCCAACGGTGACATCCGCATTAACCACGCCGACTATGAACGCTGGCTCCGCGCCCTAGAAGAGGCAGCATGATGAACGCCACATACGATGTGCGCATATGGAAGACCGGACAGTGTCACGGCCAGCGGGGCACCACGTACAAGGTGCGATGGGTCGTTGCTGGACGCCAACGCAAGAAGTCGTTCCGGACAAAAGCGCTCGCGGATAGCTTCCGGTCAGAGTTGATGACTGCCCTCCACTCGAAACGGGCGACCGCGCGCCCTATTCCCGCCCCAATCAGGCCTGGCGACGCATTACGGCTGGTCAACCCGTCACCTGAAGCGGACTGTAAATCCCGTCGGCTGATGCCTTCCAAGGTTCGAATCCTTGACCCGCCACCAGCACGAACAGACGCGAGTCTAAGCCCGGCGAGCCAACACGACGTAGGTTCCGCCGTGTGCGTTGACGGTGCCGCCGAGTGTTTCGATCGTCGCGTGCAGCGCTCGCATAAGAATGCGGAGATGCTCGGGTTCAAGGCGTTGGTGATCGCTGAACGTCGCCGCTTGTCCCACCCATTCGTCGGCGCTCAGGGCGCGTTCCCAGCGGTAGGTTCTCGTTTCGACCGAGCAGAACGCCGCGCTTTCGGTGAAGGGGTCGATGTAGCCGCTGTCGTCGGGTGCGCGCCCGTGCGGCTGCGCCTCCGGTGCATGCTCGCGGTATACGGCCTCGAACGTGACCACGACGGACTCGACTAACAGGTGGTAGTTCCAGAACCGGGCGATTGTGCCGCCCGCCCGCAGCACGTGGGCCGCTTTGGCCATGCCCAGCTCGGGATCGATCCAATGCCACGCGGCCCCGCAGGTGATCAAGTCGAACCGCCGCCCGGCGTCGTCCCAGGTCTCAAAGGCGCCCACCTCTACTGGGATGCCGTGACCGCGGGCCACCTCGGCCATCCGCGGGTCCAGCTCGACACCGAGGACGGACAAACCACGCCGGGCGAGGCCTACGGCGACCTTGCCGGTGCCGCAGCCGACGTCGAGCACCCGAGCTGGCCGCAACGTCGCAAGATCGTCGAGTAGAGCGCCGGGGTACGTCGGACGGTAACGCTCATACTGCCGTGCCACCGCGCCGAACGACTCGGCGCGACCACGATCAAGATGAAGCTCAGCCGAGGACACCCCGCGATGATACGAAGCCGTGCCTCTCCTTCCCAGTGCGCCGACAGTTGTGCGCGCCGGTCCAGCTCGGTCACCGCCCGTCGTCTGATTGATCTAGAGTATCCGTGGCATCGGCTCGCATCGGTGGAACGTATCCATGCTCTGCCTGAATATTCAAGGTTAGCTTGACTTTATGGGATTCGGCGGGGAAGCTGGGCGCGCACACCTGGTCACCTTGGAAGGGAGTCGCGATGCCTCGGGCCATTGACATCATCACCCTCCGGACAACAGATCAGTGCCCTGACAATCGCACCTGCCCGTCAATCCACGCTGTCACAGGTGAACCGGACCGACGTTACGTGATCACGAAGAGGGTCACGGATCCCGCTGTGATCGCAGCGTTCGCCCGCCTCGTCGCCGGCGATGAGCAGCTCGGCTACGTGCCGACCGACTTGATCCCGGAGGCATAACATGATGGACGCCGAGGCACTCGGGCGTTTTATCGGCGCGCACTACCACCAGCCGGGCGACCGACTGTTCCGCTTGGAGGTCCTGCCGGAGTACGACGTCACATCCGATGATGACGACTTTCAGCGTTGGCTTGACGGTGCATCTGAGCCCACCTGGTCCCGAAAGCAACCGTGGCTGGACATGTTGCGCCAGGAACGCGACAACGGACAGATCTCCAGGCGTGTGCGCCTGCTCTCCGAGCAGCTCACCGACTACGAGCGGTACGCCTGCGACTTTGGTTACCGCTACAACGGCGAGTACGAAGACATCCGGATCCTGCACCGGAGCGAGCACGAGATTCCGCCCGGACTGATTGCACGCGATTTTTGGATCATCGGCGACTCAGCCGTCGTCAGGATGCACTACGGCGAGCGTGGCTGCTTCGAAGGTGCAGACGTCGCAGATTCTGCTGAGCTGGCCGATTATCTGCATACCCGTGATATCGCGTGGCCTGCGGCCGAACCCTTCACACAGTGGTGGGACCGCCATCCTGAACTTCATCGGAAGGCCGCGGCCTGACCAGGGTGAACAGCACAGCCGACGGTACGAAGAAGGACCCGAAGCGGGGCGCCGGGTTTAGGTCCCTACGCGAATCGCGCAAGGCCGCCGGTCTCAACCAGACCGAAGTCGTCGAGGCGGTCAAGCGGGCCCTGCCCAACGCTCGGTTCTCGCAACCCGCGCTGTCGCGAGTCGAGAAGGGCAGCGGCAGCCTGACCCCTGACATCGTGCGTGTGCTTTGCCGAATCTACGGCGTCAGCGAAGCCGAGCGGGCCGCACTGGTCCAACTGGCCGAGGACACCGAGACGGGTTACGTCGACGCCCGGGTTGTATTGCAGGCTGGGAACACGATCAACCTTCAGCAGCGATTTGACCGGCTGGAACGCAACGCAGCTGAGGTCCGTTCCTACAACCCGGTAATGGTTATCGGCAGCCTGCAAACTCCGGCATACGCGGCGACCGTCTTCGGCACTAGTGAGGATGACCCCATCGTCCGGGACCGGATGGGCCGGCAGGAGAAGATGACCACAAACTCGCGGCGGAGATGGGTCGTCGTGCAGACCGAGGGCTCGCTGCGCTGGCAGGCGCGGTCGGCGGCCGTTATGGCAGAGCAGATGGAACACCTCATTGAGCTCAGTCACACTCCGAATGTGGACCTTGGAGTGATCGCATGGCAAACGCCGGTCGAGGTTTTTCAGAACACCGCATTCCACCTTTACGACGACACCGCGGTCGTTGTCGGTACCCGCGATGGCACGGCGATCATCACCGACCACGTGCGCGTGGCTGACTACCGCAGTGTGTTCGACGAGCTCGCGGCCCTTGCACCGTTCGGTGAAGCCAGCCGCGAAGTTCTGCGGCGGATCGCAGACGACTACCGGAGTCTGCTGAGCGTCAATGCGTGACCTGGGGAGGGGTGCCACGCGCGAGAGCTCTCAAGAACGTTGACCAACGGCCACGGCGGCCCGCTCGCTGGTCGCTGCCGGTCGCCGAACGTAGAGGCCGCGCGTGACGCTGTGGTCGGCTGTTGCGGACCCGCCGCGTCGAGCGGATCATGGTCGGTCGGAACGTCGCTGATTACAGAGACTCCGACCGGGCATAAGGCAAAGGAGCCATCCCGTGATCTTCATCGTCGTCAAGTTCACCATTCTTCCGGACAAGGCTGACGAGTGGTTGTCGCTCGTCGACGACTTCACCCAGGCCACCCGGGCTGAGCCAGGCAATCTCTTCTTCGAGTGGTCCAGGAGCGTCGACGTGCCCAACCAGTTCGTCGTGGTCGAGGCGTTTGCGGACGGCGCGGGCGAGGCGCATGTGAACTCTGAGCACTTCAAGACCGCCATGGCGTGGATGCCAGAAGTGATCGCGAGGAAGCCGGAGATCATCAACGTCCACGTTCCGCAGGACGGCTGGGGTGAGATGGCGGAACTGACGCCGGTCAACCCGCAGTAGCCGCCGGTCAACCTGTGCCTCACCGGCTCTCCCGGGTTCTCAAGATCGCCGATAGTGAGCAGTAACCGTGCAGGATGGCGCGGCCAGCCCTCACGTTCGGCGATCATGGTAGGTCGCCGGGCTGTCGGCAGGATCCACTACGCCCGCAACGCCGATCTGCGCCTCGCTGTAGTCGCAATATGAGACGAGCATCCGAGCTCCCGAGCTTTCCGGGAGTAGCGTGAGCGCCTGGCCGCTGATGGTGGAGGTGCCCGATGAGCCAACAGCCGCACGCAGAGACCTTCAACCCATGGAGCGTCGTCAACCTGGTGTTTCATCATCTCGCTGAGCAGGGTCTGCATCCCGTGCTGGGAGTAACGGGCGACCCCGGTGAGCCGGCGGCACAACTGTTGCGCGCGCTTGGCATCGAGCCAGCCGCCGAAGGAAACCGGCAGGTATCCCAGGACGTTCGCCAGCACCTGGCCGAGATCCGAGCCGCTGTGCTTGGCGAGAGCTGATCAACCACGCTGGGGCGCGCGCATCTTCGGCACGTTGATGCCGTAGTACCGAATCTTGCGGTAAATGGTGGCCCGCGACATGCCGAGGTGGTGAGCCGCCTGGGCGCAGTTGCCGGCCGTGTTGATCAGGGTCTCAACGACCGCGTCGCGCTCGATGGCCTCCAGCGGGCTGAGCACCCGCCGGGCGGTCGCCATCGCGTCGGCTGGCAGGTCGGCCAGTGTGATCACTCCGGTGCGCCGATGTGCCACGACCTTGAGCAGCATCCCACGCAACTGCTCGACGTTGCCCGGCCACTGGTTGCGCATGAGCAGCCGCATCGCTTCCGGCGAGCAGGTCAGCTGGGCGCCCCGGGTCAGCCGAGCGATGAACAGTCCGACGAGCTCAGGGAGGTCTTCGATGTGGTGCCGCAACGGCGGGACCTGCACGGAGGACGGGAAGCAGCCGATCAGGTCGGCCAACTCGTCACTGCTCGGCGCGTCGCTGCTGCGGGTCGCCACGACCCAGCTCCGCGGATGGTCACTACTACGCCGGGTCTCCTCGAGCAGCTCGGTCAGCGCTCGCAGAACCCTGGTGGGTAGCCGGTCGACGTGCCGCAGGACGAGCGTGCCCGTGTTGCGAGCCAGCTCGTCGGATACCGCGCCGAGCCAACTACTGCGGTCTGCGCAGTCGTCGGCGTCCAGCACCCGCAGATGCGCGCCGGGAGTGATCGCCAGATGCGCGCCCTGCGCCACCGTCAGTTTGCCGACCCCGGCCTCACCCTCCAAGACCAGCCAGCCACCAGACCGCAGGTGCGCCTGAACCTCCTGGCAGCACTTGCCCCACAGCATGCTTGTGCCGACCACACCGGGCATGGCGTGAGCGCGGGTAAGCGACCCGCCGTCGGTCGAGCGGGTCGCCAACTCGGTGGCGAGCAACTGCACCTGCACGACGCCGCCGATCATCGCTGACTCGCTCCAGCTCGGCTTGCAGTGCACCCTCGCGATCGCACCGCTGGGCAGCGAGGTGGTGAACACCCGGATCTTGCCGCCGGTCAGAGCCGCTCTGGACTGCTCGAGCAACGCCACTTGATCCAGCGGATCGATGAGTTCCCGGGCGCTGTCGTTCAGCATCACCAGGTCGGTGCTGATCGCCATGATGGAGCCCCGGTTACGGCGGCAGGCCAGCAGGTAGTCGTGCAACAGGGCCAGCTCGCGGCGGCCGACCTGCGCCAGCAGGGCTTCCTCGATCTCCTCGGCGATGCTGGCGGCTGCCGCGATCATCGCCGGATTAGCGTCGCGTCGCCAACAGGTCAGGTCCAGGATGCCCAGCATCTTGCCAGTGGTCGGATGGCGGATCGGTGCACCCGCACAGGCCAAATCCTCCAGGTGCTCGACGTAGTGCTCGTGCCCGAATACATGCGCGGGTCCACGGCCCTCCAGCGTGGTGCCGATCCCGTTGGTCCCGGCGAACTGCTCGGCGTAGCTGAACCCCGGCGCCAGCCATACGTCGTCCAGTTTCTGCTGTAACCGCGCGTCACCGGTGCGGCGATCCAGGACCACTCCCGCGGCATCGGTCAGGATGATGCTGATCGGTTCGTCGGCGTACTTCACACATGCAGCGCTGATCACCGCGTCTGCGCTATGGGCGAGCCGCGACTTCCGGTCGAGGTTGGGATCGTACGGCAGCTCAAGGTTGTCGGCGGCGACCTTGCACTCCCGGGACCGCCTCCACGACGCCAGGATGCTGTCCCTGACTACGCCGGGTCGAACCGGCTCCGAGGTCAGAAACAGCTCACGGGCATGCGCCAACGCACCGCCGATCCGCGTGTTCGAGTGCCTGGCGGCGGCGGCGGTCGGGCCGTCGGCTGGTGGTAGGCGTACGTCAGCCAAGGGGCGTTGCCTCCTTGGAGCTCCCTCTCGGTTTCGTTCGCGCCGAGCAACATCACGGTGGTGGCGACTCACCCGACGCTAGTCCTGCGGCCAAGTGAACGGTAGCCAGCGGGAGTACTTCAGACTGTCTCAAGTTGAGACCGCGATACGCCCCGACACCGGGTGTGATCCCTACCACGGAGCTTTGGCGCCGCGTGAATCCCCTGTGGTTTCAGCGAGATGAAGCGCAGGCGCCGGAAAACTTGATCAAGGCTGACGGCCCGAGACTGTAGGCAGCGGGTCTTAGCCGACCTGCGAGCCCGGGTAAGGAGTGACAATGAGTCGCCAGAGTGTGGCAAAGGCTCACCAGAAGATCCAGGAGCTTGCCTGGGAGCCGTTGTACCACGAGCCAGTGAAGCACTACGGCACCGACTACACCTTCAGAAAGGCGCAGAAGAAGGACCCGCTCAAGCAGGTCCTGAGATCTTATTTCCCCATGCAGGAGGAGAAGGATCACCGAGTTTACGGAGCCTCCGACGGCGCGATCCGCGGCAATATGTTCCGCCAGGTGCAGGAACGCTGGATGGAGTGGCAGAAGCTCTTCCTGAGCATCATCCCATTGCCCGAGATCTCGGCCGCCCGGGCGATGCCGCTGCTGTTCCGGACAGTGCCCAACCCGGAGTTGCACAACGGTCAGGCAATCCAGATGATCGACGAGGTCAGGCACTCGACGATCCAGCAGAACCTCAAGCGCCTGTACATGAACAACTACATCGACCCCGCTGGGTTCAACTCGAGCCTGCGGAACTTCCAGAACGACTACTGCGGGACAATCGGCCGGCAGTTCGCCGAGGGATTCATCACTGGCGACGCCATCACCGCGGCGAGTATCTACCTGACCATCGTGGCCGAGACCGCGTTTACCAACACACTGTTCGTGGCCATGCCCGCCGAGGCTGCCGCGAACGGTGACTACCTGTTGCCGACGGTGTTCCACTCGGTGCAGTCCGACGAGTCCCGGCACATCAGCAACGGCTACGCCACGCTGCTGATGGCGCTGGCCGATGAGGGCAACCACCAGCTACTCGAGCGCGACCTGCGGTACGCCTGGTGGAACAACCACCGGGTGGTGGACGCGGCCATCGGCACGTTCATCGAGTACGGCACCAAGGACCGGCGCAAGGATCGGGAGAGCTACGCCGAGATGTGGCGGCGGTGGATCTACGACGACTACTACCGCAGCTACCTCGTCCCGCTGGAGAAGTACGGCCTGGTGATCCCGCACGACCTCATCGAGGAAGCCTGGAACCAGATCTGGAACAAGGGCTACGTCCATGAGGTGGCCCAGTTCTTCGCTACCGGCTGGTTGGCGAACTACTGGCGGATCGACCCGATGACCGACAAGGACTTCGAGTGGTTCGAGTACAAGTACCCGGGCTGGTACGACCGATACGGCAAGTGGTGGGAGAACTACAACCGGCTGTCGACCCCCAACGGACACCACCCGATCTTGTTCGAAGACGTCGACTACGTGTACCCGCACCGCTGCTGGACCTGCATGGTGCCCTGCTTGGTCCGCGAGGACATGGTGATGGCCGAGGTCAACGGGCAGTGGCGGACCTACTGCCACGAAGAATGCCGGTGGACCGACACAACGGCCTTCCAGCCCACCTACCAAGGCCGGGAAACGCCGAACATGGGCCAGCTGATCGGCAAGCGGGAATGGGAGACGCTGTATCACGGCTGGAATCTGGCCGACGTGGTGTCCGACATGGGTTACGTGCGCGATGACGGCAAGACGATGGTCGCCCAGCCGCATCTGAACCTGGATCCCAAGAAGATGTGGACGCTGGATCACATGCGGCGCTGCCCGCCGTTCCAGAGTCCGAACGTGCTGCTCAACGAGATGACGCCGCAGGAGCGGGATGCCTTCCACGCTAACTACATACGTGGCGGCCCCGCCGGCCGGCCGGCGCCTGCGGAGGACTGAGCGGTAATCGGGTAATCGACCGGGGAGGAGGGCCCGAGGGCCAATCTCGGGCACTCCTCTTCTGTTGGGGTCCTATTCCATTTTCCGGATGGGCCGCACATGCGTGAGGAAATCATGGCTGACAAGCATGTCGTTCGCTTCGAGCCGGTCGGTATCGAGATCGAGGTCGGCGAAGATGAGACGATCCTGCATGCCGCGTTCCAGCAGGGGATCATGCTGATGCATGGCTGTAAGGAGGGTCAGTGCTCCTCGTGTAAGTCATTTATCCTCGATGGCGACGACATCGAGCTCGATCGGTATTCGACGTTCGCGCTGCCCGACTACGAAAAGGAGGAAGGTTTCACACTGCTGTGCCGGGCACACCCGTACGAGGACCTCACCATCGAGCTGCTGAACTTCGACGAGGACATGATCCGCTCGGGGTTGCCAATTCAGCAGGCGGTGGCCGAGGTTGTTTCCAACGAGCCGGTCACCCACGACATGCGTCACCTGGTAATCCGGTTGGTGGAACCACGGGAAATCAAGTTCTTCCCGGGGCAGTATGTCGACATCGCCGTGCCTGGCACCGACGAAACCCGGTCGTTCTCGATGGCGAACACATCCTGCCGGGACACCGGCCAGCTCGAGTTCGTCATCAAGATCTATCCGGACGGGCTGTTCTCGCATTTCCTCGACACCCGGCTGGCCGTGGGCGACACGCTGAACCTCACGGGACCCTATGGGGTGTTCACCCTGCGGGAGGGCCACGACACTGATCTGATCTTCATCGGCGGTGGGGCCGGGATGGCGCCGATCCTGTCGCTGCTGCGCTCGATGTCCGAGCGCGGCATCCAGCGCAAGGCCACGTACTACTACGGTGCGCGGCGCCGCCGTGACCTCTGTTTTGAAAAGGAGCTGCGGGCGCTCGAGGAGTCGTTGCCCGGCTTCCGGTTCATCCCGGCGCTGTCCGAGCCGACCCCGGACGACGCCTGGGACGGCGAGGTCGGCCTGATCACCGACGTGGTGCAGCGGTTCGAGAGCGACCTCAAGACAGCGCACGCCTACGTGTGCGGGCCGCCACCCATGGTGGAGGCGGCGATGCCGCTGCTCACCGTTCTCGGGGTGCCCGAAAAACGCATTTACTACGACAAGTTCACCACTACCGGTGACGCCGCCGAGAAGTGAGGAGGAGGAGAGACTGATGACAACCGCGCAAGAACGCAGCGTACCGAAGCCCGTCTTTACTGACGCTGAAGCCGGAGCCAAGGTATTCCCGGACTCGACCGCGCGCCGGTACAACTACTACATCCCGCAAAAGCGTAAGCAGACGCACTACGAAGATGTCACCGTCGAGGTCCAACCCGACCCGCGGCATTATCTCAGCCAGGGCTGGCTCTACGGGTTCTCCGACGGCCGGGGCGGCTACCCGCTGGACTGGACAGTCCTGAAGGCGTGGGGTTCGGACCGACCCGAACCGGAGCGCTTCCCCGGATCCGGGGGCAAGGGCTACGACTGGCCGGCACACGGCTGGCACGAATTCCGCGACCCCAATGAGGAGTGGGAGCTCACCCTTTACCGGTACAACTCCAATGTCGTCCGGCAGCTCAACCAGAACATCGCGGCAGCCCGCCAGGCGAAGGCGTTCGAGCAGTGGAACCCGAACTGGGTGCGCTTCGTGGAATGCCATGTCGGGGCGTGGATGCATGTCGATCACGGCCTTGGGTTGTACCTGTTCGCCAACGCCAACCGTCGGGCGCCGACGAACATGCACAACAACGCGATTTCGGTGAACAGCATGCACCGGATCAGGGCCGCTCAGGATCTGGCGCTGTACAACCTGACGCTGAGCGAGGAAATAGCCGGCTTTGATGGCGCGGCACACGTCGAGACCTGGAACAGTGACCCGGTGTGGCAGGGCGTCCGGAAGACCGCCGAACAACTCACCGCCATTGACGACTGGTGTGAGGCGATCTTCGCCGCGAACGTCGTCTTCGAGCCACTGGTCGGCGAGTTGTTCCGAAGCAACCTGGTGCAGCAGGCCTCGCCGGGCAACGGTGACTGGGTCACTCCCACGATCGTCGGCGCGGAGGAATACGACTACGCCGAGCGCGATCTGCGATACACGAAGGCCATGTTCGAACTGCTGACCAACGATCGCGAGTTCGCCGATCACAATAAGGCGATCATGCAGGAGTGGCTTTCGGCGTGGGTGCCGCGTTGCATAGCAGCGGCTCGGGCACTCCAGCCGCTGTGGTCGCAGCCCGACTCGAAGCCGCCCCGTTTCGAGGATGGTCTGGACCGTGCGAAGAGCCGTTTCACCGGCATCCTTTCCGAGCTGGGTCTGCAAACACCGAAGGAGTTGTCGCAGTGACCAGGTTCAAAACGGCGGAAAGCCCGTTCAAGTCCGACAACACAGCGTCGAACATGTGTGGTTTCACACTGATGAACAACCAGGTCGGCGAGGTGGTGGCCGCGGTCATGAGCAGCAAGCCCGGCGTGCGCGTGACGCCGCTGCCGTCAATGATCCGGGTCGACGCGACCAACCGGATGGAAGTCGTCTACGACGAGATCTCCGAAGCGCTCGGCGAGGAGCCCGGCTACTTCGATGCCGCGGAGTTCGAGGAGAACATGTCCACCCACTACGGGCGCATGGTTCACGAAGACGACCGGACGATCATGTTCGCGAACCCTGAGGACGCGGCGGAGTACCTCGGTTTCGACCTGATAGCCGGCGTGAAGTAACCGGGAGGCGCACATGTATGAGAAGGATGGCGAGAAATACTTCGTGGTCGACGGCCACGCCCATTTTTGGGACGCCAGTCCGGAGAACTGGGTGCCCGGCCAGGAGCAGTACGCCAAGGGCTGGATCGAGTGCTTCCACGCCTACCAATCGCTCGGGCCACCGGCGACTCATTGGCCGATGGAGCAGTTCCAGAAATATTCCGAAGACATGATGATGCGGCATCTCTTCGACGAAGGCCACGTCGACGTAGCGATCTTCCAGCCGACTTACCTGAAGCAGTGGTACCGCAATGGCTTCAATACCACCGAGGCCAACGCCGCCCTGGCCGAGAAATACCCAGGAAAATTTATAGTCAACACCAGGTGGGATCCCCGTGACGGTGACGAGGGCCTTCAGGAGTTGGCGGACAATGTCGCGCGTTGGGGCTGCAAGGGGGTGAAACTTTACACCGCCGAGTGGCGTGGGGACTCCCGCGGCTGGAGCCTCAAGAGTCCCGAGGCGGCCCGCTACCTGGAGAAATGCCAGGAGCTGGGCGTCAAGAACATCCACGTGCACAAGGGCCCGACGATCTGGCCGCTGGACAAGGACGCCTTCGATGTGGCGGACGTCGACTTTGCGGCGACGAACTTCCCGGAGCTGAACTTCATCGTCGAGCATGTCGGGCTGCCGCGGATCGACGACTTCTGCTACATGGCCACCCAGGAACCCAACGTCTACGCCGGCCTGTCCGTGGTCGTCGGTGCGCTGATGCACGCCCGCCCGCGGTTCTTCGCCAGGGTCATGGGTGAGCTGATGTTCTGGGTCGGCGAGGACAAGATGGTCTTCGGCGCCGACTATGCGATCTGGGAGCCTCGCTGGCAGGTCGAGGGTTTCGTCGACTGGAACATGCCGACCGACGACCAGTTCTCCGACTACGCGCAGCTGACCACGCAGGCCAAGAAGAAGATGCTCGGTCTCAACGCGGCCAGGCTCTACGACATCAAGGTGCCAGCCGAGCTGGACCTGCCGGTGCCAGCGGGTCCAGAGGGTGCGGAACCGCTCGTCGCGCCGTCGTCAATATGAGTTCCACCCTTACCGACCAGGCCGCGCGGCTTACCGCCGCGGCCTGGTCGGCCCTGCACCAGGTGCGCGATCCGGAGCTGGACGAGGCCGTGACCGATCTCGGGTTCGTCGCCGGTTGCCGGGTGTCGGACTCCGGCGAGGCCGTCGTGCGGCTGCGGCTGCCGACCTACTTCTGCGCGCCCAACTTCGCCTTCCTCATGGTCGCTGACGCCTTTGATGCAGTCGCCGCGGTGTTCGGCGTTCACCGGACCGAGGTGGTGCTGGAGGACCACTTCGCGTCGAACGAGATCAACGGCGGGATCGCCGCCCGCGCTGGGTTCGTCCAATCCTTTGACGGGCAGGCCGTTGCCGAGCTGGACGAGCTGCGGGCGGATTTCCTGCGCAAGGCGGTGATGGCCGGCACCGACCGGGTGTGCCGCCCGCTGCTGGCCGCCGGCGCTACGGCAGATGAGCTGGCCGGACTCACCCTGGGCGCGACCCCGGCGTCGGCGGATCGCGAGCGGCTGCGGTCCCGGCGCGCCGAACTCGGCCTGCCCGCCGGCGACGGCGACCCGCTGCTGGTCGACCCGGCGACCGGCGCGGCGATCGGAGCTCACGCGCTGCCGCTGCACCTACGCCGGGCTCGGACGACCCGGGTCAGCGTGGACGCCAACGCCGGCGTCTGCCGGGGCCTGCTCCGGGAGCGCTACCCCAACCTGCGCAGCACAGAATCCGAGGAGAAGGGTCGATGAGAGCCGTCCGGCTGCACGAGTACCACCAGCAACCCGTTGTCGAGCAAACGCCGGAACCGAGGATCTCCGGACCGCTCGATGTCATCGTCAAGATCGGCGGCGCCGGGGTGTGCCGGACCGATCTGCACATCATCGAGGGTCAATGGGCGCAGGCGATGGCTCCCGTGCTGCCGTACACGATCGGCCACGAGAACGCCGGCTGGGTGCACGAGGTCGGCGCGGCGGTCACCAACGTCGAAGTCGGCGACACGGTGATCCTGCATCCCACGCCGACCTGCGGGCTGTGCCGAGCCTGCCGGGCCGGCGACGACATGCACTGCAGCGAGAGCACCTTCCCCGGCCTGAGCCATGACGGCGGGATGGCCGAGTACCTGCTCACCTCGGCGCGGGCCTGCGTCAAGCTCGAGCCGCAGACCAGACCGGAGGATGTCGCGGCGCTGGCCGACGCCGGTATCACCGCCTACCACGCCGTTCGCAAGGCCATCCCGCTGCTTTACCCGGGAACCACAGCAGTGCTCATCGGCGCGGGCGGGCTGGGCCATATCGGCATCCAGTGCCTTGCCGCGCTGACCGCCGCCAAGATCATCGTGGTGGACCGCAACCCCGACGCGCTCAAGCTCGCCGAACAGCTCGGCGCGCACCACACCGTCGTGGCCAACGGCGGGCAGATCGACGCGGTCAAGGATCTCACCGGCGGGCGTGGCGCCGAGGTGGTGCTTGACTTCGTCGCCGAGCAGGGCGCCGAGCACGACGGGTTCCAGATGACGGGCCGGGCCGGTTCGTACTTCGTCATCGGCTACGGCGGCACGGTGACGATCCCGACGCTCGACATCATCTCCACCGAGCGCAACATCGTCGGCAACATCGTCGGCACCTACAACGATCTCGCCGAGCTCATGGTGCTCGCCCAGGCCGGCAAGGTCACCCTGCACACCCGGACCTATGCCCTGGACGACGCGGTCGAGGCGCTCGCCGATCTCGACGCCGGTCGCGTTCGCGGCCGGGCGATCCTCGTCCCGTAACCGCATCACCAGCCCAGTTCACCAGCAACTTCGACGAGTGGGAGATCTCATGGCCAAGGAACTGCGGTTCGACGCCGAA
>JAICHZ010000067.1 GCA_025924655.1 Pseudonocardiaceae bacterium
CAGCCGGGCGATGACGTCATGCGATGTCATCCCGGCCGGCTTGTCCACCACCACCAGGCCACCGGGCGCCAACGCGGCAGTCATCACATCGCCGGCGCTAGCCGCGCCGTCACGCACCTGGTGCGTCGAACAGCGGCAGCCCCAGGCAGGTCCGACCGACGAAGTCGTGCAACGCCTCGGTGGTGGGTGCGATCACCCGGGCCGCGAGCGCATCGCGAAACAACCGCTCGATGCCCAGCTCCTTGCGAAACGCGGCGCCGCCGCACAACTGCATCGCCCCGTCAGCGACCTCCGAGGCCGCCTCCGCCGCGATCGCCTTGACCTCCAGCACCCGAAGCGCCGCATCGTCGCGCCCGGTGGCCAAGGCCTCCAGGGTGTCACGCAGGAACGCCCGAACGCTGTCGGTCCGGATCCGCAGCCGGGCGAATGCCGCCCGGGAAATCGGCTGCTCGGTGAGCGCCTGGTCGAGGTGCTGCAGGCGGCTGCGGGCTAGGTGCGCGCCGGCTTCGGCGACCAACGCCTCCATGATGCCCAGTGACAGCGCCGCGTTGAGTACCAGCAACGTTGGCAATGCGGTGGCCATCGCGATGTCCCACCCCGCTCCGTCGTCCCCGAGGCGGGCGTCGGCAGGCACCACCACATTCACCCCGGACACCGGGCTGGAGGCGCTGCCGCGCAGGCCCACGCCGTCGAACTTGGCCGCCACTCGCAATCCGGCGGCCTTGCTAGGTACTAGCCACAGGGTCATGGCGCTCGCAGCCTTTTCCTGGCCGGCCAGCGGCTGGCTCGACCACACGTAGCTGTCGGCGTGCCCAGCCGAGGTCACCCAGCTCTTGCGGGCATCAAGTTGGACAGTGTCCTCTGGGCCGTCTTCTGGGCCGGCTTTGGCGGTGCCGATCGGCGCCCAAAAATGGCTGCCGGAGCCGACCTCTGAGAACGCCAGACTGCTCAGATGATCACCGCGGGCGATCAGGCGACGGACATCCTGTGGCCCGTGCGCTTCGATGACGGCGACCGCCGCGTAGTGCATCAACATCACTGTGGCCGTCGAGGCGCACCTGTTACCCACCGTCTCGATGACGTGTGCGGCTGCCTCGAGTGACTCGCCACCACCCCCGACATTGCGCGCGCTGAGCAGGCCGAGTAGCCCTGCCTCCCCGAGGGCCTGCACAGCCTCGCGTGGAAATGCCCCGGTACGGTCGATCTCGACGGCTTGCGGGCCGACGGATCGCTCGATGACGGCTGACAGCACCGACTCGTAACCCGTTGCGGTCACCGGAAATTCTGGAGCCATACCCATGACTGTCTCCCACGGTTCGAGGCGGTAGCGGTTTAGCGGGGGTGGCTGTTGCGCCAGCTCCGGCGGGCCGCTGACCTTACCGAACTCCAGCGGCGCGAGGTTGCGGGCGCGCTCTTCACGGGTCAGGCCAGGGGCGCCCGGTGCAGGGCGCGGCGCAGCGCGTCGAGCACATCCTCGGCACCGCCGTCGGCCGTGAAACCAGCCGCGAGGCGGTGGCCGCCACCGCCAAACTCGGCCGCGGCGGCGGAGACGTCGAGGCGCTGCTTAGCGCGCAACGACACCTGCCACCGGTCCGGACCGGCTTCCTTGACCACCGCGGCGACCTCGGCCTCCGAAGTAGTCCGCACCAGATCCACCACGGCTTCGACCTCCTCGCGGCGCAGGCCCGCTGTGTCGGCCAACCGCACCGTGGTGTGCACCAGTCCCAGGCCCTGGGCCGATGCAGGCTCGAATCGGGCCCGACCGAGAACCGCTCCCAGCATGGCCAGCCAGCCGAAGGGATGGGTGTCCAGCAGTTCCCGGGTGGTGGCGTCGGGATCAACGCCCGCGGCCAGCAGCCGGGCAGCGATCGCGTGAGTGCCCGGATCGGCGCGGCGAAAGCAGCTGGTGTCAGTGACCAGACCAGCGTAGATGCAACGCGCGATCGGCTCGTCCAGCGGTATCTCCAGCTCGTCTAGCAGCTCGAGCACCAGCACCGCGGTAGCCTCCGCGCCGGCATCGACCAGATGATGCGTTCCAAATCCACCGTTGGTGGCGTGGTGGTCGATCACCAGCACGGCGCCAGCGGTGTCGACCCGGTCCGCGAGACAGCCCAGCCGGCTGCGGCTCGCCGTGTCCATGGCGACGAGCAGCTCTGGCCGCGCCGGTACCTGGTCTGGCGACACGACGAGGTCTGCGACGTCCAACGCCCGCAGCGACTGCGGGGTCTGCCCCGGCTCACCGAAAGTGACCCGCACCGTGGCGCCGCGCTGGTGAAGTGCCATGCCTAGAGCCAGCGCGCTACCCAGCGCGTCGGCGTCGGGTTGCACGTGGGCAACCAATGTGACGTCGCGGGCACGGCGGACGAGTACCGCGGCGGCTGCTAGTTCCCGACCCCACAAGTCCGGGTCGCGGCGGCGATCAGTCATCGTCTGCGGCAATATCCCGTGGTGGGCGGTACGGGTCGGGCTCACCGGCGGGCGACGCGTCCGCGGCGATGCGGGCGACCTTCGCGTCGACCTCGTGCGCCTTGGCCAGCAACTCGTCGATCCGGCGCACCCCGTCTGGGATGTCGTCGCAGCGAAAGGTCAGGGTCGGGGTGAACCGGACGCCCGTCGCCCGTCCGACTAGGGAACGCAAGACTCCGGTGGCACTCGCCAGCGCGGCGGCTGCTCCGGCGGTGTCCGGCGGCGTATCGACGGTCTCGCCGAGCACCGTGTAGTAGACCGTCGCGTCCCGGAGATCTCCGGTGACTTTCGCATCAGTGATCGTCACCATCGTCAGCCGCGGATCTTTTACTTCATGTTCCAAGCCGGACGCGACGATCTTGGCGATCCGTTTGGCGAGCTTGCGAGCCCGTGGGGGGTCGGCCATCGCAGCGTTGTCCTCTCGCTTTCATCGTCCTCTAGCGCTAGTTGTTGTCTTGGCGCTAGTCATCGTCTGGACCCAGTATCCGGTGCCGGGCGGACAGCAGGTCCAGCTCGGGCCGTCCGGCCACCATGCGCTCGCATGCGTCGAGCACCTCCCGCACATGGCCGGCGTCGGCAGCGATGGCGGCCACCCCGATCAACGATCGCCGGTGCAGCTCCACGTGCCCGGCCTCGGCCGCCACGACTTCGAAGCGTCGCCGGAGTTCGGCGATCACCGGCCGGACCAGTGAGCGCTTCTGCTTCAGGGAGTGAACGTCGCCGAAAAGGACGTCCAACTCCACAGCGCCGACGTACACCACTCACCACCGGTTGGTAGCTGGTGAAGACCACCGCGCCTAGGGTTGGCGGTCCTGGAAGATCACCGTTGCTGGGGTTGGTGATCCTTGGCGGGCCGCCAACCCCAGCAACGATCAGGCGCGGGGCTTCTCCCGCATCTCGTAGGTCTCGATCTCATCGCCGACCCGGAGGTCGTGGAAGGACGAGAGCGTGATGCCGCACTCGAAACCTTCCCGGACCGAGGATGCGTCATCCTTGAACCGGCGCAGCGAGGACACCGTGAAGTCCTCACGGACCACCACGTTGTCCCGAAGCAGCCGGGCCTTGGCGTTGCGCTTGATCTCCCCTGAGGTGACCATGCAGCCGGCGATGGTGCCGACCCGGGAGGACCGGAAGACCTCGCGGATCTCCGCGCGACCCAGCGCCACCTCCTCGTACTCGGGCTTGAGCATGCCCTTCAGCGCCTGCTCGATCTCGTCGATCGCCTGGTAGATCACCGAGTAGTACCGGATCTCCACACCCTCGCGGTTGGCCAGTGCGGTGGCCTTACCGTCGGCCCGGACGTTGAACCCGAGCACGATGGTGTTGTCCGCAATGGCGAGGTTGACGTCGCCCTCAGTGATGCCACCGACGCCGCGGTGGATCACCCGCAGCTCCACCTCTTCGCCCACGTCGATCTTCATCAGGGCGTCCTCCAGGGCCTCCACGGTTCCGGAGTTGTCACCCTTGAGGATCAGGTTGAGTTCGCTGGTCTCCTTGAGAGCCTGGTCCAGGTCCTCCAGGCTGACCCGACGACGCCGCGAGGCGAGGTCGGCGTTGCGCTCCCGGGTGCGCCGGCGGTCGGCGATCTGGCGGGCGATGCGGTCCTCCTCAACGACGAGGAAGTTATCCCCCGCCCCCGGCACCGAAGTGAACCCGTGGACCTGCACCGGTCGCGAGGGCAGCGCTTCGATGACGTCATCGCCGTGTTCGTCGACCATCCGGCGGACCCGGCCGTAGGCGTCACCCGCGACCACTGAGTCACCGACCCGAAGCGTGCCCCGTTGCACCAGCACGGTCGCCACCGGACCACGACCGCGGTCCAGATGCGCTTCGATCGCCACCCCTTGGGCTTCCATGTCGGGGTTGGCCCGCAGATCCAGCGAGGCATCCGCGGTAAGCAGGATCGCTTCGAGCAGCGAGTCGATGTTGGTGCCCAGCTTGGCGGAGACATCGACGAACATGGTGTCGCCGCCGTACTCCTCTGGCACCAACCCGTATTCGGTTAGCTGACCACGGATCCGGGTCGGGTCCGAGCCCTCCTTGTCGATTTTGTTCACCGCCACCACGACCGGCACACCAGCCGCCTTGGCGTGGTTGATCGCCTCCACCGTCTGCGGCATGACTCCGTCATCGGCGGCCACCACCAGCACCGCGATGTCGGTCGAGCGCGCACCGCGGGCCCGCATAGCAGTGAATGCCTCGTGACCCGGGGTGTCGATGAAGGTGATCAGCCGCTCCACACCCTCCAGCTCGGTGGCGACCTGGTAGGCGCCGATGTGCTGGGTGATGCCACCGGCCTCGCCGCCCATCACGTTGGCCTGGCGGATGGTGTCGAGTAGGCGAGTCTTGCCGTGGTCGACGTGACCCATCACGGTGACCACCGGAGGCCGGAACGCGAGATCGTCCTCGTCACCGGAATCCTCACCGTAGGAAAGATCGAAGGACTCCAGCAGCTCCCGATCCTCGTCCTCTGGGCTGACGACCTGGATCTTGTAATTCATCTCCTGGCCCAGCAGCTCGAGCACGTCGTCGGAGACGGACTGGGTTGCCGTCACCATCTCGCCGAGGTGGAACAACGCCTGCACCAACGCAGCCGGATTGGCGTCGATCTTCTCGGCGAAGTCAGTGAGCGAGGAACCCCTGCGCAGCCGGATGACCTCGCCGCCACCGCGCGGCAGACGGACACCGCCGACTGACGGGGCCTGCATGTTGTCGAACTCCTGGCGCTTCTGGCGCTTGGATTTGCGACCCTTGCGCGCGGGGCCACCGGGTCGGCCAAAGGCACCGGCCGCGCCGCCGCGACCACGGGCACCGCCTCCCGGACGCGCTGGTCCGCCACGGAAACCACCACCAGCGGGAGCGCCGCCACCAGCGGGACCGCCGGGAGCACCGCCACCACCACCGCCACCGCCGCGGAAACCACCGCCGCCACCCCCACTACGGCCAGCGGGTCCACCGCGGGCACCGCCGCCAGGGCCGCCAGGGCCGCCGCGCGCGCCTTCACCGGCGCTGGGGCGCCCCGGACGGCTTGGACCGGTTCCGGGGCTGGGTGGCCGGGGCGGCATCATGCCGGGATTCGGTCGCGGTCCGCCGCTGCCGGGCGGGCCGCTGCGGCTGGAGCTTGGGCGGCTACCGCCGCCTGGGCGGGGAGGCATGCTGCTGGGCCCGGCTGGACTCGCGGGCGGTGCGGGTCGCTGCCCCGACGAACGCGGCGGCGCGGAGCTGCCGACGCCGAAGGGATTGTTGCCTACCCGCGGGGACCGCGGACCCGGCTTCGGCAACCGCGGGTGAGCGGCTCCTGGATCCTCGGGCCGTACACCCGGCCGCTGATCGGCCGGCGGCCGTTGGGGAGCCGCTGGGCGCTGCGCCGCCGGGCGCAGGGGTGCCGCCGGCCGGTTCGGCGCGGCCGGGGGCTGCTCGACGGTCGGGGGCTGGGCATCTATCCGGTGCTCCACTGGGGTCGAGCGCTGAGGAGGCACTGGCGGAGATGCCCCCGGAAATACTCCTGGGGACACTCGGGGCGCCGCCGGAGCGGGAGTGTCTTCCGGCCGACGGGCGGGCACCGGTGCAGGACCTGGCTTGGCAGCGATTCCACCGCCTGCGGGCGCGATCCCGGTAGAGGGTCCACGGCCGCTGGTCGATGCGCCGTTGGCGTGGGACGGCTTTCCCACATCTGAGGGAAACGAGTCGCGAAGCTTGCGGGCGACCGGTGCCTCCACCGTTGAGGAGGCGGATTTCACATACTCGCCGAGATCGGCGAGTTTTTTGAGAACGTCTTTGCTGGTGACACCGAGCTCTTTTGCGAGCTCGTGCACGCGGGCCTTACCTGCCACTGCTCTCCTTACTGATGGAGCCGGCGGCAACCCCGCTCGACCCCGTTACTAGTACATGTTCATCGCTGTCAGTGCTTCACGACTGCGGGTACATTTCGGAATCGACCTGCTCTCTGTGTCGACCGCGCACCGGGGAGGTCCCGGCGTCGGTACGTCCTCAGCGAACCGAGAACCTCACGCGTATGGCGAACGGCTAGGTGAGGAAGGCGTGCACCGCGACGGTGTCGAGCGCCCCCGCGCAGCGCAACGCCCGCGGGAAGGCCCGGCGCCGCTCGGCGAGACGCAGGCATTCGACATCGGGGTGCACCCACGCACCTCGACCTGGATACCGACGCCGCGGGTCTGGGACTAGGGTCCCATCCACCGCCACCACACGCAGCAATCCGGAAGCCGCCGTCTTGGTCCGGCAACCCACGCACATCCGGACTGGCTCGGCGGGCCGCTCGCGGCGGCAGCGCCGGACATCATCCGGGCAGGCGTAGACCGTCCCCCGACGGGAGGCCATCACGATTCTAGCGCGTCCTAGCCGCGGGTGGAGAACCGGCATTGGTGACCGGTACCTCGGCGCGCGCTGCGGCGGCCGGTGGGGACGCCATCGGGTCCGCGTCGCTTCGAATGTCGATCTTCCATCCGGTCAGCCGGGCAGCCAGCCTAGCGTTCTGCCCCTCCTTACCGATTGCCAGCGAGAGCTGGAAATCGGGGACGACGACCCGAGCCGTCTTAGCCCGGGCATCGATCACCTGTACCGAGATGACCTTCGCCGGGGACAGCGCATTACCCACGAACGTCGCGGGGTCCTCTGCGTAATCAATGATGTCGATCTTTTCGCCACCCAGCTCACTCATTACATTGCGAACCCGCTGGCCCATCGGTCCAATGCAGGCGCCCTTGGCATTGACTCCTGCGATGGTCGACCGGACCGCTATCTTCGAGCGATGCCCCGCCTCCCTGGCTACCGCGGGAATCTCCACGGTTCCGTCGGCGATCTCGGGAACCTCCAGAGCGAATAGCCGGCGGACCAGGTTGGGGTGCGTGCGGGACAGAGTGATCTGCGGCCCACGCATTCCGCGGGATACACCGACGACGTAACACTTGATCCGCTCGCCGTGCCGGTAGGTCTCCCTGGGAGCCTGCTCCACCGGCGGGATCACACCCTCGGTCTCGCCGATCTGGACCACCACCACACCCCGGGCGTTGGCCCGGGCGTCACGTTGTACGAGCCCGGCGACGATCTCGCCCTCCTTGGCCGAGAACTCGCCGAAGGTCCGTTCGTGCTCGGCATCACGCAGCCGTTGCAGGATCACCTGGCGGGCTGTGGTGGCCGCGATCCGGCCGAACCCTTCGGGGGTGTCGTCCCACTCCTGGCTGACGTTGCCGTCGTCATCGAGCTCCTGCGCAAGCACCCGGACCAGGCCGCTTTTGCGGTCGACGTCAATACGAACGTGCGGTTGATGGCCGTCGGTGTGCTTGTACGCGGTCAGCAGCGCCGTCTCGATTGCTTCGAGAACCGTATCGAAGGAGATGTCCTTGTCCCGCTCGATGGCGCGCAGCGCGGCAATGTCGACGTTCACCGTTCCTCCCAATCCTGCCGGCTCGCGCCGTCGAGCGCAGCGACCTCATTAGCGGGCGGGTGGCGAAACTCCACCTCGATCACTGCGCGGCTCAGCTCCGTGTAGCGCACCCGGCGCAGGGATCCCGACGTCAGCAGTGTGACGCCCTCGTCATCGCAGTCACCGATCCGACCGATCAGCTCTCCACCGGCCACCAGGGCCGCCCGAACCAGCCGCAGCCGGTTGCGCCGCCAGTGCCGCGGGTGGGTCAGCGGTCGGTCGACTCCAGGAGAAGTCACCTCAAGGGTGTAGGGCCCGGCCATCAGCTCATCGCGCTCGTCCAGGGCCAGCGACACCGCGCGGCTCACCGCGGCGATGTCGTCGAGCCCGACGCCGGCGTCCGAATCGACGATCACCCGGATCACCCAGCGCTGGCCTATCCGCACCTCCTCCAAGTTCTCCAGATCGAACCCCACGTCAGCCACCGCGTCGCGCACCACCGACTCGATTGCTGAGCCGAGGTTCGCGGGCTGCGCGGTCACCGTGGCCTCCTGACTAGAAGTGACTGTCTCTCTACAAAGTGGTAACGCGGCGACTCACCAACGCGGCATGGGCCGGTCGGAATTACCTAGGGTATCGCGTCTCGGTACCAGTCTGCGCCAACTGGATCACGGTGCTGAGCCCGCAGCAAACCAGGGCTGCTGGCAAGATGGCCGACCGTGCCAACAGCCCGTCCCAGCCGTCGCGGCGTGTTGACCGCCGGTACCGCGCTGCTGCTCACCGGTCCCGCAGCGCTGACCGGGTGCAGCTCATCGACGCTCGCACCAAGCCGGCCCGATCCGCTGGAGTCACCAGCCCGGCGCGCCGAGGCTGACGCAGCGCTGGCGCAAGCGGTGGGCCAGACGCAGGCTCAAGCCAACCCGGCGTTGGCCGCGTCGGCGAGGGCGCTCGCTGCGGACCGGATGGCGCATGCCACGGCGCTGCGCGCCGAGCTGCGCCGGGCCCGGCCTGGCCCACCCTCCACCAGCACCGTCCCGCCGCCGGCTGGGCCTGCGCCAGCCGCTCCCGCCCCTTCCGCTGCCCGAACGGCGCTGGCCCAAGCGGCGCGGGCGGCCCAAGACGAAGCCGCCGGACTGGTCGTCACACTCCCCGGATACCGCGCCGCGCTGCTCGCATCGATAGCCGCCTGCTGCGCCACCCACGCCGCACTCCTCTCATGACCCGCCGCCCCCTCCGCCCGCCCCCATATCGGGCGCGACCCCAGGTGCCGGTGGGGGCGTTGCAGGCAGCGTTGGGGGCTGAGCATGCTGCGGTGTGGGCTTACGGACTGGTGGGGGCGTTTGTGCCGGATGCGTTGAGCCGCCGGCTCGACGAGGCCATGACCGCACATCAGGCTCGGCGCGATGCCACACAGCGGATCCTGATCGACGCGGGCGCTGCACCTGTGCCACCTGAACCCGGCTACCTCACGCCAGAACCGGTCACCGACGCCGCCTCCGCGCTGCGGCTGGCGATCACCGCGGAGACCGACGCAGCCGCGGCGTGGCGTTCGGTGGTCGAGCGCAGTCCCGCTGATGCGGATCTGCGCGGGACCGGGCTGGAGGCACTCACCGACGCGGCCGTGCGGGCGACCCGGTGGCGGGCCACCGCGGGTGCTACCCCGCTGACGGTGCCGTTTCCCGGCGCCCCCTGATCTCGTGCCGGACCTGAGGACGCGATTACCGTACGACCCGTGCATACCGAGCAGATTCGCATCGAGACCGGCTCGCGGGAACAGGTTCGTGACCTCACCAAGGACTGCCAAGCCTTTCTCCACCGGGCCGCGGCCGGTGATGGCCTACTGCACGTCTGGGTGCCGCATGCGACCGCCGGCCTCGCGGTGATCGAGACCGGGTCCGGTAGCGACACCGACCTGCTCGCCGCACTGCGCGAGCTATTGCCCGCCGACGACCGGTGGCGCCATCAGCACGGCTCCCCCGGGCACGGCCGAGACCACCTGCTGCCTGCGCTACTGCCGCCGTACGCCACCGTCCCGGTAGTCGGTGGGCAGCTCATGTTGGGCACCTGGCAGTCGATCTGCCTGGTGGACACCAACCGTGATAACCCGGTTCGGACTGTCCGGTTGAGCTTCCTGGCCGGCTGACGCCTACTTAGCGCACAGCTCATTGAGGTGCGCCACCACACCGTCCACCGGCACCTCGGTGCGCTCCCCAGTGGTCCGGTCCTTGACCTCGACGACGCCCGACGCGAGACCGCGCCCGACCACCAGGATGGTCGGCACGCCGATCAGCTCGGCGTCGGCGAACTTCACCCCCGGAGTGGCCGGTCGATCGTCGAGGATCACCCGCAGGCCGGCCGCGTCCAGCTCAATGGCCAGCCGCTCGCCGGCGGCGCCGATCGCGGCGTCCTTACCCGCGATCACGACGTGCACGTCGGCCGGGGCTACCTCACGGGGCCAGATCAGCCCGTGCGCGTCGTGGCTCTGCTCGGCTACCGCGCCGACCAGCCGGGAGACGCCGACGCCGTAGCAGCCCATAGTGATCCGGATCGGTTTGCCGTCGGAGCCTAGGGCGTCCAACGCGAAGGCGTCGGTGTACTTGCGACCGAGCTGGAAGATGTGTCCGATCTCGATACCCCGGGCGGCGACCAGCGTGCCGGCGCCATCGGGAGACGGGTCGCCGGCCCACACCTCGGCGGCCTCAACAGTGCCATCGGGGGTGAAGTCGCGCCCGCACACCAGGTCCACTACGTGGTGATCGGCCTGGTCGGCACCAGTGGCCCACGCGGTACCAACGACCACCCGGGGATCAACGAGGTAGCGCACCCCGTTATCGGCGAGCGACCCCGGCCCGATGTAGCCCTTGACCAGAAAAGGGTGTGCCGCGAAGTCCGTGTCGTCGAGCAGCGCCACTTCGGCCGGGGCCAGCGAGGCCTCCAGCCGTTTCATGTCGACCTCGCGGTCACCGGGAATTCCCACACCCAGCAGCTCCCACCGTTGCGCGCCAGGTTGCCGGGTCTTGACCATGACGTTCTTCAAGGTGTCCGCAGCGCTGAAGGTCCGGCCCAGGCCTGCGCCGTTGAGGTGTCCGACCAGCGTGTCGATGGTCGGGGTGTCCGGGGTGTGCAGCACTCGGGCCGGCGGTAGGCCGTCGAGGGGTCTCTCCGGCGGAGCTGGCGTGATCACCGCCTCCACGTTGGCCGCGTACCCGGACTCGGTGCTGCGGACGAAGGTGTCCTCGCCGGTCTCGGCTTCGGCGAGAAACTCCTCGCTGGCCGAGCCACCCATCGCGCCGGACATCGCCGACACGATCACATACCGCAATCCGAGCCGATCGAAGATCTTGATATAGGCCTCGCGGTGCGCCTGGTACGACCGCGCCAAGCCCTCGTCGGAGAGGTCGAAGGAATACGAGTCCTTCATCAGGAATTCCCGGCCGCGCAGGATGCCGGCACGGGGCCGCTCCTCGTCCCGGTATTTCGTCTGCACCTGGTAGAGAATCACCGGGTAGTCCTTGTAGGAGCTGTACTCGCCCTTGACGGTGAGGGTGAACAGCTCCTCATGGGTGGGGCCGAGCAGGTAGTCGCCACCTTTTCGGTCGTGCAACCGGAACAGGTTCGCGCCGTACTCGGTCCAGCGGCCGGTGGTCTGGTACGGCTCCCGGGGCAGCAACGCTGGGAACAGGATCTCCTGCCCACCGATCGCGTCCATCTCCTGACGCACAACGGCCTCGATGTTGCGCAGCACCCGCAGGCCCAGCGGCAGCCATGAGTAAATCCCCGGGGCGACGCGGCGGACGTACCCGGCGCGGACCAGCAGTCTGTGGCTGGGCACCTCGGCGTCCGCCGGGTCCTCGCGCAGGGTGCGCAGGAACAGCGTCGACAACCTGGTGATCATACTCTCAGGGACTCCTCGGACGAGCGGATTCGCGAAGCCCGCAGCGTATCGGGATCTCGGAATGTCGGTCCTCCCGGTTACCGCGCCGGCGTTTGATAGCCCGAACGGCGGTCCTGCCTACGCAGTCTCCCAATCCGAGGAAAGCGCAAGCGCGCCAGCGAGGGTCTGGTACACGACGCAGTAACGCTCCGTGAGCCGGATCAGAGTTGTGAGCTGTTCGGGACTGGCGGCCGTGTCCAGGATGTACCGCAATCGGATCGCATGGAAGCCGACGGGGGCCTCCTTGGAGACGGCTAGCGTGCCCCGGAAGTCGAGGTCGCCCTCGACATGGACGGTGCCTCCCGCGACCGGGATGTCGAGGGATGTGGCCACCGCCCGCAGCGTCACGCCCGCGCAGGCCGCCAGAGATTCAAGCAGCATGTCGCCCGAGCACAGCGACAGGCCGTCGCCGCCGGTGGCGGGATGCAGGCCGGCCTGAGCCAGAGCTGCGCCCGTCCGGACCGAGCATGTGACTCCCTCGCCGAGCGTGCTGTCGGCTTTCAGCGTGACGAGCGCGGCCGTGGCGTCGTGCCGGTACTGCTGCTTGAGCGGATCTTGGACGGCTCGAAGCTGCTCACGGTCCATGTCGCCATGGTGGCACTGAGCCGTGGTGGCTGGCACCGCCTTAAATCAGTTGCCGGTCACCCGGCTACCGGACATGCTGCAGCTGACGATGAAGGGTGCCCACCACTTGGGCCCCACACGGTTTGGCGTAGCGGGAGGAGGTGGCTGGCCATGGCTGCTAATGGCGCGCACCTGACCTTGCCCTCCCGCCACCCGGTCGGCTGATCCACTCCGGGGGCGCCGCTCCCGAGGAGATCTTCCCGTGCCACAGCACGATCGGCTGCCCGTGCGGCGCAGCCACTTCGATGACACTGCCGCACCACTTGATGAGGCTCGCACCCGTCGGCATCGACGCCACTTCGACGATGCCGACGAGCACGCAGTGCCCCGGCGCGGTCACCATGCTGCGTCACCCGACGATGGGCCCGTTGCCGGGGACCGCTGGTCTACTTGGGACGACGGCCAACACGGCCCGGCTCCTCACCCCGATTGGCTGGTCACCGAGCTTGCCGCCGTCGACACTGAGCTCGGGGTGCTCAAGACCGGAAAGGAAGCCGACGTTCACCTGGTGGAGCGTGCCGTGCCTGGTACGCCGCGCGGCTGCGTACTCGCCGCCAAGCGTTACCGCAGCGCCGAGCACCGGATGTTTTCATCGCGACGCCGGCTACCTCGAGGGCAGGCGGGTGCGCCGCTCCCGGGAGACCAGGGCGATGGCCCGACGCACCGCCTTCGGCCGTGACCTGCTGGCCGGGCAGTGGGCCGCCGCGGAGTTCGGCGCACTGTGCCGGCTGTGGCCACTCGGTGCCCCGGTGCCCTACCCGGCGCAACTCCATGGCACCGAGCTGCTGATGGAATACCTCGATGAGCCCGACGGGCACGCCGCTCCGCGATTGGCACAACTGCGACCCGGGCCTGCGCAGTTGCGCGGGCTATGGGATCAGCTGGTCGACGCCCTACTGGTACTTACCAGCGAGGGCCTGGCACACGGCGACCTGTCCCCGTTCAATCTGCTGGTGCACCGCGGCCGGCTGGTCCTTATCGACCTGCCGCAGGTGGTGGACATCGCCGCCAACCCGCAGGGGCCCGCCTTCCTGGCTCGGGACGTGCGGATCGTGACCGACTGGTTCCTCTCCCACGGGCTGCCCGCGCAGCTCGCCCACGCCGGAAGGGCTCGCGTCCTGAAGGGAGCGACAACACTGCCGTAGCGTGGGTTTCGTTGGCTACCGAAGGGGGAGGCAGGTGCTCCATGCCCGTCGACGACGGGAACGGGCCGCGCGCCCACGCAGTCACGGTTGGTGCTGTCATCCGGGACCTTCGGAAATCGTTGGGCTGGTCGCAGTCCCGACTAGCCACGGCGCTGTGCACAGTTGCCGATTATGAGACAGTCACCCGCGAGACAGTCTCGCGGTGGGAAACCGGCAAGCGCACCCCCGGCCCGTGGTGGTTACGCCACCTAGCGACAGTTCTGCAAGTCCCCATTGAGATTTTGGAGCAAGTGGACGTGGACCGTCGTCACTTTCTCACCAGTGTGGTCGGCGCGACCATCGCGCCCATGGTCGCTTCCGATCTGATCGAGCACGGCTTCACTGCCGCGCTCCACGGCAGCTACCCCAGCACCGCTGACTGGAGCCAGGCGGTCGACACTTACGGCCGCGACTACATGACCTCCGGCGCCAGTGAGATTCAAAAACGCCTCGCCGGGGACCTCATAGTCCTTCAGCAGCAGCTTGGCACCCCGCGGCTGTGGGCAGTGGGCGCCAAGCTCGCGACTCTGTATGGGAAGACCTTTCCCGGCAGCGACGGCGCCAAGGCCGTCAGCTGGTATCGACACGCAGCCACTTTCGCTGACCGATCCGGCGACAAGGCCACCCAGGTCTGGGTGCGCGGACGGGCGGCCATCGCGTTGGGCTACGAGGGTTCATCCCTTAAAGCCGCCGACCAGTTAGCCGGGCAGGCCATTGCCCTCGACGAGAGGCCCTCGCTCGGCCTCCTCAACGCCATCATGGGAAAGGCCCACGTCGCCGCGATCCGTGGCGACTCTTCGACCGCGATGGCGTTGGTGGATGAGGGGCGCAGAGTGTTCGA
>JAICHZ010000068.1 GCA_025924655.1 Pseudonocardiaceae bacterium
CCGCCCAAGGCGGGCAAGACGATGATCCTGCAGGCGATCGCCAATGCGATCACCACGAACAACCCGGAATGCCACCTCATGGTCGTGCTCGTCGACGAGCGGCCCGAGGAAGTCACCGACATGCAGCGTTCGGTGAAGGGCGAGGTGATCGCCTCGACCTTCGACCGGCCGCCATCGGACCACACCACGATCTCCGAGCTGGCCATCGAGCGGGCCAAGCGGTTGGTGGAGATGGGTCACGACGTGGTCGTGCTGCTGGACTCCATCACCCGGCTGGGCCGGGCCTACAACCTGGCAGCACCGGCATCCGGCCGGATCCTGTCCGGCGGGGTGGACTCCACCGCGCTGTACCCGCCGAAGCGATTCCTGGGTGCGGCCCGCAATATCGAGGATGGCGGCTCGCTGACCATCTTCGCGACCGCGCTGGTCGAGACCGGGTCGACGATGGACACCGTGATCTTCGAGGAGTTCAAGGGAACCGGTAACGCCGAGCTCAAGCTCGACCGCAAGATCGCTGACAAGCGGATCTTCCCGGCCATCGACGTCAACCCCTCCGGCACCCGCAAGGAGGAGCTCCTCCTGTCCCCGGACGAGCTCGCCATCTACCACAAGCTGCGGCGAGTGCTGTCCGGATTGGAGTCTCAGCAGGCCATCGATCTGCTGCTGGCCCAGCTGCGCAAAACCCGCACCAACATCGAGTTCCTGATGCAGGTCTCGAAGTCGACAGCCGGCAACGGCGCCGACTGAAAGGGCAGCCAGGGCACCGTAGCGGCGGTTGCGCCGACCTTGATCAGGTCACCGCGCTGGCTCTGCTCAACTACGGTCACTACACCACGATGCGGGTCGATGACCAGCGGGTACGGGGTCTGACCCGGCACCTGGAACGCCTGATACGAGACTGCCGCCGGATCTTCGATGCCGACCTCGACCCCGACCGGGTCCGGCATCTCGTCCGGCGCACGCTGGCGGACACCGCCGGATCAGTCCTGGTCCGGGTGACCGTGTTCGACCCAGACCTCGAACTCGGGCGCCCCGGAGCGGACGCCCAGCCGCAGCTGATGGTCACCACCCGGCCGGCCGCGACGGCGCCACTGCCTGCGTTGCGTCTGCAGTCAGCCCGGCACTGCCGGGAGCTGCCCGAGGTCAAACACGTCGGGCTGTTCGGCGCGCTGCGGTGGCGGCGCGTCGCGCAGCGCAACGGCTTCGATGACGCGCTGTTCACCGATGCCGAGGCGGCAATCTCGGAAGCGGCCACATCGAACATCGGTTTCGTCGATGGTGCGCGGATCGTCTGGCCCCAGGCGGACTGCCTTCCCGGCGTAACCATGAGGTTGATCAACGAGGCACGGCAGACCGATGCCACCACCGCGCCGGTCACGCTCAGCGATCTAGCTGGCGTGGACGCGGTGTTCACCACGAACGCCGCAGTCGGCGTCCGTTCCGTCACCGCTGTCGACGGTATCCAGTGGGCGCGCGAGCATCCGGTGCTGGATATCTTGCGCAGGCAGTACGCAGATATCCCGCCCGAGCTGTTGTGAATCTTGCAGTCGACAGGCGGGAACATCGCCGCGCCGCTGACGGTTTACACTGTCACGGCTCACTGCCTGTCATCTGAGAGCCAGTGGACCGTCCGGCTCCGGTTCACCCCGCGCACACGATCACGGGGACCCGGCGGCCATGAAGAGAGGACTTCCATGAAGCAGGGTATCCACCCGGAGTACGTCGAGACGCAGGTCACCTGCGGTTGTGGCAACTCGTTCGTTACTCGCAGCACCAAGCGCGACGGTCAGATCAACGTCGAGGTGTGCTCTAACTGCCATCCCTTTTACACCGGCAAGCAGAAGATTCTGGACACCGGTGGCCGGGTGGCGCGCTTCGAGAAGCGCTACGGCAAACGGCAGAAATAGGGCGCCGGAGCGCAAGCGCTATCGGGCGGAGATCAACACGAGTAGGGATTGGTGACGGGCGTGGACACCGCGGCAGTTCAGGCGCTGCTGGTTGCGCACGCTGAGCTGGAGCATCAGCTCGCTGATCCAGGGTTGCATGATGATCCCGATACGGCTCGCAAGGTGGGGCGGCGCTACGGCGAGTTATCCCGCATCGTGCGGGCGGTTCGCGAGCTGGATCAGGTCCGCGGCGACGTCGAGGCCGCCCGCGAGCTCGCCGCTGAGGATCCGACCTTCGCGGCCGAAGCTGACGCCCTCGCCGACCGGGTGCCGCGGCTGGAAACCGAGCTAGCCGACCTGTTGTTGCCCCGCGACCCGCACGACGACTCCGACGTGGTGATGGAGATCAAGTCTGGCGAGGGCGGCGCGGAGTCCGCACTGTTCGCCGCAGATCTGCTACGGATGTACCTGCGCTACGCCGAGCGGCACGGCTGGCGGGCGGAGGTGCTCGATGCCACTGAGTCTGACCTGGGCGGCTACAAGGACGTCACGGTGGCGATCAAATCCGCACAGTCCGGGGTCTGGGAGCGGTTGAAGTTCGAGGGTGGGGTGCATCGGGTGCAACGAGTCCCGGTCACCGAGTCCTCCGGCCGGATCCACACCTCGGCGGCCGGCGTGTTGGTCTACCCGGAACCAGACGACGTCGAGATCGAGATTGAGGACAAGGACCTGCGGATCGACGTCTACCGCTCGTCGGGTCCCGGCGGCCAGAGCGTCAACACCACCGACTCCGCGGTGCGCATCACCCACCTTCCGACCGGAACCGTGGTGTCCTGCCAGAACGAGAAGTCACAGATCCAGAACCGGATCCGGGCCACTGCGGTGCTACGCGCTCGGCTGCAGGCGTTAGCCGACGAGAAAGCTCAGCAGGAGGCCTCCGAGCAGCGCCGCTCCCAGGTCCGCACCGTCGACCGCTCCGAGCGGGTGCGTACCTACAACTTCCCGGAGAACCGGATCTCCGATCATCGCGTCAACTACAAGGCCTACAACCTCGATGCCGTGCTCGACGGGGACCTCGACGGGGTGCTGGACGCGCTGATCGAGGCGGATCGTGAGCTGCGGCTGCGGGCCTCGTGAGCAGGCAACCGTTGCGCCTGGCGGTGCTGGAGGCGCAACGGGTCCTCACCGACGCCGGGGTGGACTCGCCGCGGGTGGACGCCGAACTCCTCGCGGCGCACGTGGTCGGCGTGCCGCGCGGGCGGTTGCCGATGGTTCCGCTGGTCGACCAGCCCGTGGTCGAGGCATTGCGGCTGCTGGTTGCTCGACGCGCCAAGCGAGTGCCGTTGCAGCACCTCACCGGGACAGCCGCCATGGGTCCCATCGACGTCGCGGTCGGACCCGGGGTGTTCATCCCGCGCCCGGAGACCGAAGCGCTGCTGACCTGGGGCCTGGCCGCATTGGACGGCGTGGCGCAGCCACTGGTGGTCGATCTCTGTACCGGCTCCGGTGCGCTGGCGCTGGCGGTGGCGCACGCCAGACCCGATGCGCAGGTCCACGCCGTCGAACGTGACCCGGTGGCGTTGAGCTGGGCTCGACGCAACGCCGACACGCGAGCTGCAGCCGGCGACACGCCGATAGTGCTGTACGCCGGGGACGTTGCCGATCCTGGACTGCTGGTCAGGCTGGATGGGATGGCGCACCTGGTGCTGTGCAACCCGCCCTATGTCCCGCTGGGCGCTGCACTGCCACCCGAGGTGGCCTGGCACGACCCGGCCGTCGCCGTCTTCGCCGGCGACGATGGCCTCGCCGTGATCCCTGACGTGGTGCGGACCGGCACCAGGTTGCTCCGCGAGGGTGGCAGCATCGCGATCGAGCACGACGACTCGCACGCCGAATCCGTCCCCGCGCTGCTCGCCGCCCGACGCGTGCTCACCGACGTGGCCGATCACGTCGACCTCTCCGGCCAGCCACGGTTCGCCACCGCCCGGCGCACCACAATGATCAGCCCACAGCGGGTGCCTCATCCAAGTTAGCGAGCGTCTCCAGGGCGAAAGCCGCAACCTCTTGCATGCCGAGGGCGTTGGGATGCACCGGGGCAGCTGGGCTGGTAGGGACGGTGCCCTCCACCCACTTCTGCCCGGGCAACTTGCACGCGTCGTGACCCAGTGAGTTTCCGTAGGAGTCGACGAATGCGGCGCCGTGCTGGAAAGCCTGGTCGGCCAGCACGGCGGTGAACTGCTGCTCCAGACCGTCTAAATACGGTACGTCACCACGGGCGATGGGGAACACCGGAAAGCATCCCACCGCTGGCGGCAGGATCCGCAAGTAACCCACGAGTAGCACGGTCGCATGCGGCGAGCGGGCCCGGATACCGTCGAGCACCCGCGCGACCTTGGGTGCCGTCTCGGCGACGCGCTGTGCGTAGAAATCTCCGCCGCCGGCGGTGGCCTCTCGCTGACACGGATTGCCGAAGGGATCGGTGGCGCTGACCCGGGCGCAGGTGAAGATGATTTCCGCGAACCCGATGTCGTTGCCACCGATGGTCAGCGTGACGAGGTCGGTATCTGGGCGCAGGGCGTCGAACTGTGGTGCGTTGATGCCCAGCAGCGGTACCGCCTGCGGAGCCGTCATGTTGACGGTCTTCGCGCCGCTGCAGCTCACATCGGTGTAGTCGCGGATCTGCAGGCTCCGGGCGAGCAGCGCCGGATAGTTGTTGGTGGACCGCTCACAGCCGATCGGATCGATGCGCTGCAGCGGGATCACCGGGCCAGCGGTGTAGGAGTCACCGAGCGCCACATAGTGCCTCGGCGACTTCCCGATGGCGGCGCGCGAGCTGCCGGGGAACGCCAGCAGCGCGAGCACGGTCGCTGCGGCAGCGAGGACAGTAGGGCGGTACGCGAGCAAGGAAGCCTCCGTAGGTGATCGGAGACGGATCGTGCCGTCTTGCTCACGTGCTGTCAACGTGACTGGCGAATCCAGGCCGGTTGTGGGCAGTCGTAGTGTTGCGATCCGTGAGCACTGTTTATGACTGCGCGCTGCCGGAGAGCCGCATCGCCGGGCTGACCGCGGCGGTGGGTGCAGTCCGGGCGGGACAACTCGTCGTGCTGCCCACCGACACCGTCTACGGGCTGGGTTGCGACGCCTTCTCCGCGACGGCGGTGCAGGGGCTGCTGGCCGCGAAGGGTCGCGGCCGGGCCATGCCGGTCCCGGTGCTGGTGGGTTCCTGGTCCACTGTGGACGGCCTGGTGCTGGGTGTGCAAGCGCGGGTACGCGCGCTGATCGAGGCTTTCTGGCCCGGCGGACTGTCGATAGTGCTCCCACACGCGCCGTCGCTGAGCTGGGATCTGGGCGATACCAGGGGCACCGTCAGCCTGCGGATGCCGTTGCATCCGGTCGCGCTGGAACTGCTCCGTGAGGTGGGCCCGATGGCGGTGTCGAGTGCGAACCGGTCCGGTCAGCCGCCTGCGACCACCATCGAGCAGGCCCGCGAGCAGCTTGCCGAGCGGGTATCGGTGTATCTCGACGGTGGGACCGCCGGTGAGGTCGCGTCCACCATCATCGACCTCACCGCTGACGAGCCCGTGGTGCTCCGGGAAGGTGCGGTGACCGCCGCCCAGATCGCTGAGGTCCTCGGCCAGACTATCCAAGTGGCCCGCTAACCCCTGGTGATCGCGAAACGGGAAGAACGAGCCGCGCTGAGCGCGGCTGATTCTTCCAAAACAGTGATCATGGGGCAACCTAGGGACGTCGCCGCGCATCTGTACACCGTGGAAGAGCTTGACTGGTACCTGCGCCGGCAGTCCGGTGTGATCAGCTGCGCGCAAGCGCGGCTGGTGGGGTTGAGCCAGGACATGGTCGATCGCCGCATCGCCAGCCGACGGTGGGAACGGCTGCATCCCGGTGTGTACCTGTCCGCTGATCATCCCTACACCGATGAGGTGCGGATGCGGGCGGCCGTGCTCTGGGCCGGTAAGGACGCGGTCGCGCACGGCGTGTCGGCCGCATGGTGGCACGACCTCGGTCCGGCGTTGCCGGACACGGTGGAGGTCACGGTGCGGCGCGGTCGCAACCCCGGCAAGCAGCCTCGAGTCTCGATACGCCGACGTGACCTGCCCTACCCGGATCTGGTCGCCGTGCGCGACCTGTGGGTCACCGATCTACCTCTCACTGTGCTGGAAGCAGCGATCGCGCTGGGACCCGAAGGATCCGAGCTGCTGGACCGCTCACTGCAACGTCGGGTCAAGTTCCCCGCGGTGTACCGGGCGCAGTGCCGCAACCATGGCCGGCGGGGATCCGCTCAGGCAGCCCAGCTGCTTGCCGTCGCGGCTGACCGGGCCGCCTCGCACGCCGAGCGGGTGCTGGTCCGGCTGCTGCGTGCCGCGGGGATCACTGGTTGGGAGCTGGCTTACCCCGTCTCGGGCTACGTCATCGACCTGGCGTTCCCGCCGCAGCGCGTTGCCATCGAGGTGGACGGCTGGGCGTGGCACGTGACGGCCGACCGGTTCGTCGACGACCGGCGACGCCAGAACGCCTTGGTGAACGAGCAGTGGACGGTCCTACGCTTCACCTGGCACGACCTAGTCGCCCGCACCGACGGTGTGGTCGACGAGATCCGCTACGCCCTCAAAGCCAACATGTGATCGCGATCTCGGAAGAATGAGCCGCGGTGAGCGCGGCTCATTCTTCCCAATTCGTGATCATGAGTGTTGTGGGGGTCGGCGGCGGTTGGGCTAGCGGCGGGTCGCAATCACCGCGGGGCTAGCCTGCCCCGGTGGGATCTGTCCCCGTTTCCTCCGGATTGCCGCTGCGGGAGTACCTGCTGGTCGGCCTCACCACTGCGGTGCTGACCTTCCTGCTCACCGGGATGGTGCGGTTGCTGGCGATCTACACCGGTGCGGTGGCGACGCCGCGCGAACGCGACGTGCACCGCGCGCCGATCCCGCGGCTGGGTGGGGTGGCGATGTACGGGGGGATCCTCGGTGGGGTTCTGCTGTCTCACCAGCTGCCTGTGTTACGCCGGTCCTTCGAGTTCTCCGGCGACGTCGTGGGGGTGCTGGTCGCCGGCGGCCTGATCATGCTGATTGGCGCCCTGGATGACCGGTTCGAGCTGGATTCGCTGACCAAGTTCGCCGGACAGGTCACCGCCGCCGGGGTGCTGGTGCTCTACGACGTGCAGTGGTTCATCTTCTGGGTGCCGTGGAACGGCAGCGCCGGCCGGGTCGGCTCGGTGCTCGTCCTGGGGCAGGACCAGGCGGTGTTCGTCACCGTCGCGCTGGCGGTGGTGCTGGTGAACGCGATGAACTTCGTCGACGGCCTGGACGGCTTGGCCGCCGGAATCGGGCTGATCGCCGCAGTCGCCATCGGGGCGTTCACCCTGCAGCTGCTGTACCGCTCCGGCGGCAGTGTGTCGCTCTACCCGCCGACGCTGATCGCCGCCCTGGTCGCCGGGGCGTGCCTGGGCTTCCTGCCGCACAACTTCCAGCCGGCGCGGATCTTCATGGGCGACTCCGGGGCGATGCTCATCGGCCTGATGTTGGCCGCGGCGTCGACCAGCGCGTCCGGGAAGATCGACCCCAACAACTACGGCGCCACCGACGTGCTGGCGCTGCTCTCGCCGTTGTTGGTGGTGGCCGCGGTGCTGTTCGTGCCGTTACTGGACCTGCTGCTCGCGGTGGTGCGCCGGACGCGCGCGGGCCGCAGCCCATTCGCGGCCGACAAGCTGCACCTGCACCACCGGCTGCTGGAGATCGGGCACTCCCATCGCCGCGCCGTGTTGTTGATCTACCTGTGGGCGGCTCTGCTGGCTTTCGGTGCCGTTGCGCTGACGTTGTTCGACGTCTATGTGGTGGTGTGGTCGATCATGCTGGGACTGTTGGTCGCCGTGGTGGGTTCGATGATTCCCCGGTTACCCGTGCGCTGATCTGCGCAAGAGTGGCGATGAAAGACAAGAAGCGCAGCTAGAAGCAGCTGGGGCGAGCACAGGGCTGACGCGTGAGTGTGATAGCTTCTGCTTTGTCCCACCCGGGGGTGGGATTTCAAGTCAGGCCGGCCCATCGGCAGTGCTCATGAACGTGGCGTCTCCGCCGTGCGCGCTGCCCCTGGACTGCGAGGAGTGCCTTTGAGCGATGGCGGCGGGCGACGTCATGCGCCCGCTGAGGTAGGTGGTCGTGGAGCAAGGCAACGGCCCGGAGCTTGCGACGCTACTCGGCCTCGGTGCCGCGACCGCAGCTATTCTGCTGGTCGGCCTCGGGCTGGGATGGCTGGTCGACCAGCTGGTGCACTCAGTCCCGGCGTTCACCCTGGCTGGCCTGGCTCTCGGGATCGTCGGTGCTGGGATCTATATGTACCTCAATTTCACGAAGTTCCTGAAGGAGTAAGCCCTGACGTGACTACGCCTGACGTGACTGCAACGACGAAATCGGTCGTCAATCTTCGCCGGGCCGTGCCCATCGCGGCGGGTCTGGGCGCCGTCAGCTTTGTGGTGCTCGCGCCTATGGGCTACCCCTTGGCGGCGTTGTTCTTCTGCGGCGGACTTGGTCTGGGTCTGCTCAACACGTCGCTCGTTCAGCGTTCCGCGGCGCGCTTCGCGGTCAGTGGTGACCCCAACAAGCGCCGATTCGCGGTGTCGGTGCTGGCCCGGCTCTCGCTGATCACCGCGCTCGCTGTCGGCTTGGCGCTGGCGCTGCAGCCCGAAGGTCTTGGGGTGTTCGCCGGGCTGGCCGTCTTCCAACTAGTGATGATCTTTATCGCGTCGGTTCCCCTCGTGCGGGAACTGCGCCAGTCCGGAGTCGGGGGTTCCCCGGGATGATCGGGTATGTATTGGCCGGGGGTGGCGGCGGCGTATCGGTCGGCGAGCACCCCCAGTGGCATATTCTTGGTTTGACGATCAACGCTGACACCGTGATCTCCACCGCGATCGCCGCGGTCATCGTCCTCGCGTTCGGCCTCTACCTTGCGGCCAAGGCGACCTCCAAGGTGCCCAGCACCCTGCAGACCGCCTTCGAGGCGGTTACTGACCAGGTGGAACGCCAGGTGGAGAGCAACGTCGGTATCCGCACGGCACCCTTCGTGGTGCCACTGGCGATCAGCATCTTCTTCTTCATCCTGATCGCGAATTGGATATCGATCCTGCCGCACGCGACCGAGGAGTACGTCCGGCCGCCCACGGCGGACGTCAATCTGACCTTCGCGATGTCGATTTTTGTGATGATTATGGTGTGGGCGACGGGAATCCGGGTCCAGGGCAAGCACTACTTCGGCCATTTCGTCCAGCCCTACAAGGCGATGCTGCCGCTGAACATCATCGAGGAGCTGGTCAAGCCGGTCACGCTCTCGCTGCGGCTGTTCGGCAACATCCTCGCTGGCACCGTGATGGTCAGCGTTCTCGCGCTGATGCCGGCGGCCGTTTCGTGGTTGCCCACCTCGGCGTGGAAGTTGTTCGACCTGTTCATCGGCATGCTTCAGGCGCTGATCTTCGCGTTGCTGACGATCATCTACTTCGGAATGGCGGCCGGTGGCCAGGACGGAGAGGGGGCCCACTGACGTTCGCCCTGGAGACGTCGCTCGTCATGCAGCATTCACGAGATAAACCAAACTGAGCTTCAGGACAAGAGGGAAAGACATGAGTTTCTCCGCACTGCTCCTTGCCCAGCAGGGGGGCGGCACCACCGGCTCGGTCGCGATGGCCGGCGCCTTCATCGGCGGCGGGCTGGCGCTGGCCGGCGGGGCGATCGGCGCAGCCATCGGTGACGGCCTGGCCGGTGGCGCGACCATCCAGGGCGTCGCCCGCCAGCCGGAAGCGCAGGGTCGGCTGTTCACCATCTTCTTCCTGACGGTGGGTCTGGTCGAGGCGATGTACTTTATAAATCTCGCCTTTATGGCGTTATTCGTGTTCGTACTCGCCACCTAATCTGGGCGGGGAGGACACGGTGATCTCGTCAGGGATGGGAGCCATGAGTTCATACAACCTGGCCGCGGCGGCTGGCGGGGGCAACCTCTTCCTGATCCCCAACGCGACCTTCTTCGTCGAGCTAGTGATCTTCCTGATCGTGGTCGGAGTGATCTGGCGCTACGTGGTGCCCCCGGTGAAACGCGCGACGGCGCAACGCCAGGAGATGGTCCGTCGGCAGATCCAGGAGAGCCAGCAGGCCACCAAGCGCCTGGCCGAAGCCGAAGCGCGTTACTCCGCGGCGCTGGCCGAGGCGCGCGTCGAGGCGGCCAAGATCCGGGAGACCGCCCGAGCCGATGCGCAGGAGATCAAGGACGAGCTGCGCCAGCAGGCCGAACAGGAGGTCGCTCGAATCCGCGAGCGCGGCGCCGAGCAGCTGGCCACCCAGCGCGAACAGGTCGTCCGTGAGCTGCGTGGTGAGCTGGGCAAACTTGCGGTGACGCTGGCTGGTCGGATCGTCGGTGAGTCGGTAGCTGACGACGCCCGCCGAGCCGGCACGGTGGACCGCTTCCTCGACGAACTGCAGGGTATGGCCGCCCCTCGAAGCGCCCCTGACGGTGTCTCTCAAGACAAGGTCGCCGCTGAAGACAAGGTCGCCGCTGAAGACAAGGTCCCCGCTGAAGACAAGGTCCCCGCTCAGGACCGTCCGGGTAAGGACCGTCCGGGTAAGGACCGTCCGGGTAAGGACCGTCCGGTCCCCGAAGCCGGGGCGCCGAAGAACGGCGCCGTGCAAGGGGGCGCCTCTGTACCCCATGCGCGGCGGAGGCGCTGATGCAGCCGGCCAGCAGGGCGGCACTGGCTGCGGCCCGGGAGCGGCTGGAGAGCCGGGTCGGCGACGCCAGCGCGCAGGACCGCGAACGGCTGGGTGAGGACCTAGCTACTGTCGCAGCGGTGCTCGGCGCGCAGCCCGTGCTCCGGCGGCACCTCGCCGATTCCGCGGCGCCCGAGCAGATCCGGCGCGACATGGTCAAGAACCTGTTCGGCGGCAAGGTGAGCGAGATCAGCCTCGCCATCTTGGGTGATGTTGTGAGTTCGCGCTGGTCTCGCCCTTTGGACTTGATTGACGGAATCGAGGAGATTGCCTGGCAGGCGCTGCTGGGTCTGGCCGAGCGCGACGAAAGTCTCGATGACGTCGAAGATGAGCTGTTCCGCTTCGGTCGGATCCTGGTTGCACAACCGCGCCTGTCATCGCTGCTGGGGGATGAGAGCGCTCCCGCCGCACGGCGCCTGGAGCTGCTGCACACGTTACTGGCCGACCGAACCCGCCCGGTGACCCGCTGGCTGCTGGAACAGGCGGTCCGATCGCCGCGACGGCGCCCCCTTGAGGAGATCGTCGAGGGCCTTGTTGATCGCGCAGCGGCGCGCCGGGAGCGTTCGGTGGCCCATGTCACCGCGGCCGGCCCGCTGTCGGAGCGGCAAGAGCAGCGCCTGCTTGACGTCCTCAACCGGATCTACCAGCGGCCGATCTCACTCAAGGTCGATCTCGACACCAAGCTGCTCGGCGGGCTGGTGATCAGGGTGGGCGACGAGGTGATCGACGGCAGCGTGGCGGCCCGGCTGGGCCAGGCACGCCAGTGGATGTCCCGATGAGCGTCGCGGCGACTAGCCAAAATGGATACCCAGACGGTGTCAAGAAACAAGAGAGCAGGGGCCGATAGCCATGGCGGAGCTGACGATCTCCTCGGACGAGATCCGGAGCGCGATCGAGAACTACGTCACTTCCTTCTCGACCGAGACTTCGCGGGAGGAGGTGGGCACGGTCAGCTATGCCGGTGACGGCATCGCTCGGGTCGAGGGGCTGCCTTCGGCGATGACCAACGAGCTGCTGGAGTTCCCTGGCGGTGCGCTCGGCGTCGCGCTCAACCTCGACGTGAGAGAGATCGGTACCGTCATCCTGGGCAACTTCGAGGACATCGAGGAAGGCCAAGAGGTCAGGCGCACCGGAAAGATACTGTCGGTGCCCGTCGGGGACAACTTCCTCGGTCGGGTGGTGGATCCGCTGGGGATACCGCTGGACGGCCTGGGCGACATCGTCGCCGACGAAGAGCGAGTCCTCGAGCTGCAGGCGCCCTCGGTGATCGACCGGCAGCCGGTGAAAGAGCCGCTGCAGACCGGCATCAAGGCGATCGACTCGCAGACTCCGATCGGTCGCGGTCAGCGTCAGCTCATCATCGGCGACCGCAAGACCGGCAAGACCGCGGTGTGTGTCGACACCATCATCAACCAGAAATCGAACTGGGCGACCGGTGATGAGGCCAAGCAGGTGCGCTGCATCTACGTGGCGATCGGCCAGAAGGGCACCACGATTGCGGCGGTCCGCCAGACCCTGGAGGATTCCGGCGCGTTGGCCTACACCACCATCATCGCGGCTCCGGCGTCGGATTCGGCCGGTTACAAGTGGCTGGCGCCCTACACCGGTTCGGCGATCGGCCAGCACTGGATGTACCAGGGCAAGCACGTACTGATCATCTTCGATGACCTGTCCAAGCAGGCCGAGGCGTACCGGGCTATCTCGCTGCTGCTGCGCCGTCCACCGGGGCGCGAAGCCTACCCAGGCGACGTGTTCTACCTGCACTCCCGGTTGCTGGAGCGCTGCGCGAAGCTGTCCGACGAGCTCGGGGCGGGATCGATGACCGGGCTGCCGATCATCGAGACCAAGGCCAACGACATCTCGGCCTACATCCCGACCAACGTCATCTCCATCACCGATGGTCAGTGCTTCTTCGAGTCCGACCTGTTCAACCAGGGTGTCCGGCCGGCGATCAACGTCGGTGTGTCGGTCTCGCGGGTGGGTGGTGCGGCGCAGATCAAGGCCATGAAGTCGGTCGGTGGCACGCTGCGGCTGGAGCTGTCGCAGTACCGCGAGCTGGAAGCGTTCGCTGCGTTCGGGGCAGAGAACCTGGACTCCACCTCGCGAAAGCAACTTGAGCGCGGGGCCCGGCTGACCGAGTTGCTCAAGCAGGGGCAGTACACGCCGATGCCGGTCGAGGAGCAGGTGGTGTCGATCTTCCTCGGCACCCGGGGACACCTCGACGACGTGGCGGTGGCCGATGTCCGCCGCTTCGAGTCGGACTTCCTTGCCGATGTCCGCCGCCATCACAAGGGCGTCCTCGACGCGATCCGGGAGAGTAAACAGTTCAGCGAGGACACCGAGCAGCAGGTAGTGGACGCGGTTACCGCGTTTAAGAAGCAGTTCACCACGGCGGACGGCTCCTCGTTGGGCAAGGAGGAAGAAGCCGACTCGATGGACGCCGACGAGGTCGAGCGTGAGTCGGTCAAGGTTGCCAAGAAGGCCCCAAAAGCCAAAGCGAAGAAGTGACGCGATAATGGCAGCGCAGCTCCGAGTCCTCCGTCGCCGGATCCGCTCGGTCCAGTCCACGAAGAAGATCACCAAGGCGATGGAGCTCATCGCCACCTCACGGATCGCTCGTGCCCAGGCACGCGTCGAGGCGTCCCGACCATACGCACGGGAGATCACCATGGTGCTGTCCGCGCTGGCCAGCGCGGCGGGTACGCTAGATGACCCGCTGCTGGTCGAGCGGGAGAACCCGACCCGGGCGGCGATGCTGGTAGTGACCAGCGACCGGGGTTTGTGCGGTGGCTACAACGCCAACCTGCTCAGGGCTGCCGAGGAGCTGGATGCGCTGCTGCGCGAGCAGGGTAAATCCGTGGCGCTTTACCTCATCGGTCGCAAGGCGATGAACTATTACACGTTCCGGCAGCGACCGATCGAGCAGTCCTGGACCGGATTCTCCGATCAGCCCGGTTATGATGATGCCGCCAAGGCGGGCAACGTGCTGGTGCAGGCGTTCCTGGCCGGTGCCGACGATGAAGGTGGAGCTCCCGGACCGGACGGGGTGTCGGGTGTGGACGAGTTACACATCGTCTACACCGAGTTCCGCTCCATGCTCACCCAGGCGCCCCAGGCGCGCCGGATCGCGCCGCTGGAGGTCGAGTACGCCGCCGACGACGCCGACGACGCTGGGGCGACCGAGCAACAGCGACCGCGCTCGGATAGCCCCGCGCCGCTGTATGAATTCGAGCCGGATGCCGACGAGCTACTCGCTCACCTGCTGCCCAAGTACATCAGCACCAGGATTTATGCGGCGCTTCTGGAGGCTGCGGCATCGGAGCACGCCGCCCGGCGGCAGGCGATGAAGTCGGCCACAGACAATGCCACCGATCTGATCCAGGACCTCACCCGGGAGGCCAACCGGGCCCGCCAGGGCATCATCACCCAGGAGATCAGCGAGATCGTCGGCGGTGCGGAAGCGCTGTCCGCCGTGGGAAGTGATAACTAAGATGACTACAGCTGAGAAGTCGACCAACACCGACGGTGCCACCTC
>JAICHZ010000069.1 GCA_025924655.1 Pseudonocardiaceae bacterium
CGGGGCGGGCGTCTATCACGTCGAAGCCGCGGAGCTCCGTTGGTACTCCGGATAGGTCGACGTAAAGACGTCGGTCGTAGTGCTCCTTAACTGCGGCGGCGGCACGGTAGAACGGCTCGACCATCGGTGGGTCGGCGACCTCGAAGACGGCGTTGTCGCCCCAGAACAACCCGCCGAGCGCGTGGTCTAGTTCGGCGATTCCGGTGCTTGCAACGTCGTGAAGGAGGGGTGGTGTAGCGGAGGCCGCGTCTGGCACGTGGTGAAGCATAGCTTCCGACACCTGCGGATTATCTGGCTAACGCTTTCCCGTGGTGAGTGTTCCGACGCAGCTCGCAAGGCGGACAGCCATAGCAGCTGGGAGGGATGCGCGCAGATCACCCGAGCTGTCGACGGTGCCGCAATCACCAGGCTGCCCGGGAGTGTGACTTCCGAAGGGAAAGTTCGATGTATCCCAACGCGCTCGACGAGGCCGATGCCGCCCAGGAGCCGATCCAGGTGTCGGGGCGGCGCTGACCTGACTAGCTTCGCCGGGGCAGCGTCGTGAACTCGACAGTACGGACGTTCTAGGCGGCCGGAAACGTCGGTGCTGTCGAGTTCACGACGTACCCTGCCCCGCGCAGCTTGCGGGCCCACCCGACCTACTCGGCAAGACGAAAAGCATCCGGGCACTTTATATCGTGTTACGATATAAAGTGCCCGGATGGGCGCGGTGACGAGATCACGCCGACCGGACAGGCGCCCCCAGGAGGTGTCTCGTGCTCAGTGACCACGAACTCTAGGCGCTGCACGAGATCCAGCACCAGCTGCTGGTCGAGGATCCGGGTTTTGCGCAGTCCTTCGACATCGAGGTGCGGTCCTTCAACACCGAGCCGCAGCAGCCACCCCACGGCTCACCCGATCTGGCCCGGTGGATCTACACAATCTTGCTCGTACTGAGCTTGACGTATGGGGTGATCCTCTTGTTGGAGGGATCACCGATCAGCGCGCTGGCACTAGTTGTCCGGAGAACTGAAGTTTGGTGAGGGACGTTTCATTGAGCTGGCCGCGGCGAGGTGCGCGACGCACAGGTGCGGGGTGACGAATGGCTCGAGTGCGGTGGCCTCGATGGGGGCGTCGAGGTTGGCGAGGGTTTGCCTGAGTAAGCCAAGGTGCACCGCGCAGACCACGTCGGGGTGCTTACTGGCGACGGCGTGGAATGGGCAGGCGTGCAGCAGGATTCGGCGGTGTGATCCGCCTCCGTCCAGTTCCGATTGGAAACCGAGTTCAGCGAACATGGCGACCACCTGACGGACGGCCTCGTCAGCGGAGACGCCGGCGAACGCCTGCGAGGGCTGCCGGCGACGGCGGGCGAATGCGCGACCAGCCTCCTCGGCCAGCCCGGTGGGGACCGTGCCACTGGCGGCCAGGTAGCTGGCGAGGATATCGGCGAGCAACTGAAAACCTTCTGGATGGCTGCCGGCGCCGTCCGTGGTTGCGGTGTAGATGAGCCGGGGGCGCCCCGCGGCACGTGGGGAGTCGGTGCGACAGCACGCGAGTCCAGCATCGACGAGCACTTTGAGGTGGAAACGCACCGTGTTGGGGTGCAAGGCGGTGCGCACGGCGATCTGTGCGACGTCCAGCGGGGTATCGCTACCGCGTAGCAAGTCAAGGATATGGACCCGGCTGGCGCTGGCCAGAGCACCGTGGGTCCTGCTGCGCTCACCGGGAGGCTCGGAGGATGGCGGCATGCGGACAAGGTACTAGGGTAAGAACTAAGATTTTCGTATAAACCCAGGAGGCGGACAGCAGTGGTCGCTGAGTTGACGGGTGCCCAGGTGGATCGAGCTTTCCAGCGACGCACCGAGCCGACCAGGGCGCTGGGCCAGGACGCGGAGGCAGTGGGCCGCGCCTGTTACGACATGGCGTTGCGGTTTCACCGCGGTGGCAGGTTGCTGTGCTTCGGCAACGGTTCGGCGGCCGCCGACGCAGCGCATATCGTGGTGGAGTTCGTGCATCCGGTCATCATGGGGAAACGCGCGCTACCGGCCGTGTCGCTGGCCAATGACGCCGCGACGCTCAGCGGGATCACCCGCTTGGGCGGCTTCGAGGACAGTTTCGCGGCGCAGCTGCGGCTACACGCAGCGGCCGACGACATCGCACTGGGCATCTCGGCGGACGGCGACTGCCCCAACGTCGTCCGCGCGCTGCGCACCGCTCAGGAGGCGGGCTTGCTGACCGTGGCGCTGGTCGGCGGCGACGGCGGCCAGATCGCCCGGATCGAAGGGCTGGACCACGTACTCGTCGCACGCTCCGACGATCCACGAGTGGTCAAGGAAATCCACGTCACCGCCTATCACGTGCTGTGGGAACTGGTGCACGTCTTCTTCGAACAGCCCGGTGTGCTCGCCCCCAGCGTCCTGCGGTGAACGCATTGACCTGCATCATCTGCTCGGAGGTGTCGCATGGGCGACTTTGAGTCGCTGTACCCGTTCCTCTACTCGGGTAAATCGGACGTGGACGCGGTGCTCGCGCAGGTGTGCCGATCGACCACCGAGAAGACCGAGGAGATCACCCAGCTACGCGCCGAGGTACTGAAGCTCTATCGTGATCAACTTATCGACTGTGCCAGCGCGATGGCCCAGTCCTTCGCCGCTGGCGGCCGCCTTTTCACCTTCGGCAACGGCGGTAGCAGCACCGACGCGCAGGCCATCGCCGAGCTTTTCCAGAACCCCGGTCCAGCCGGCCATCCGTTGCCCGCGGTGGCGCTGGCCACTGACGTCGCGGTGCTCAGCGCGCTGGCCAACGATGTCTCCTTCGATGTCGTGTTCGCCCGATCACTAGCCGCCAACGGCCGCGCCGGGGACATCGCGATGGGGTTGTCCACCAGTGGCGGGTCAACCAACGTGCTTTGCGGCTTCGAAGAGGCCAACCGGCGCGGCATGCTCACCATCGGTCTGGCCGGCTACGACGGCGGCAACATGGCCGAGGCTGACACCATCGAGCACCTGTTCGTGATGCCGTCGTCCTCGGTGCACCGCATCCAGGAGGCGCAAACCACCACCTACCACGTGCTCTGGGAACTCACCCAACTGGCGCTGAACTCCGGGTGAGTACCCCACCCCACCGGCAGACCTTCTAAAAACAATCACTCTTGACGGAACGCATCGGGGGGAGCAAGCTTCTAATAAGATAATTTGTCTTTTTAGAAGGAGGCTCCTATGGCCAGCGCAGATCTGTCCATAACGGGCCGCCTAGCCACTGTGCCGTCGGAAAACAAGGCGCACCGCACGGTGCGGCAATCCTTCTGCGCCCTCGACGAGGCCAGCTATCACCTCGACTCAGCCTCCGCGCCGTGGAGTGTCCACCTGGAAGTCCGGGTCACTGGCAGCGTCGTCGAGGATCGGCTGCGCCACGCCGTGGGGGTGGCACTCGCGAGACATCCCCGAGCTCGCGCGCGGCTCACCGCTGGCCGCGGGAATCGAGTTGAGTGGGAGATCACTCCCGAATCTGACGTTGATCCTCTCGACGTTGTGGTGTGTTCTGACGACGACGCGCTGCGGGGCGCCCGAGCCGAGCTGCAGAGCCTGGCGGTGCCGCTGGTGATGTCGCCACCGCTGCGCATCCGCCTCGCCCGTCATCGCGATGGCGACGTGGTGATGCTCAACGTCCACCACGCCGCCGGTGACGGCATCGCCGCGCTGTGCCTGCTGCGCTCCATCGCCCGGGCCTACGCCGGCAGGCCCGACCCGGTGGCCCAAACGCCGCCCGAGCACGTGCAGATCCCGGCGCCGAGCGGTCGGTGCGGCCAGCTCCGGGCGCTGGCGGGCGAGTTGCGCCAAGCCGCTGCCCGGTCAGCGCACCTGGTCCCGATCGGCGGTGCGGACCGCCCGGGCTACCAGCTCCATCATCTGGTCCTCGACACTGCGCAGACCGCGGCGCTGGCCGCCAAGGCCACAGCCGGGACCACCGTCAACGACCTGCTGCTGGCCGGCCTGCATCTGGCTCTGGATAGCTGGAACTGCGGGCACTGCGGCGCTGCCGGCCGGCTCAGCGTGCTGATGCCGGTCAACCTGCGGCCTAAGACATCGTGGCACGAGGTGTTCGGCAACTTCAGCTTCATGGTGCCCGTCGTGACCCGTCCCGGAGACCGTGCCGAGCCCACCGCCACAGTCGAGGTGATCCGCCGTCGCACCCAGCACATCAAGCGGCAATGCACCCCCGCTGCCGCGGTCAGGTTCCTCGACGTGCTGCAGCACCTGCCGCTGCCAGCCAAACAGGGCATCGCCCGCCTCGCCGCTTCCGAGCGGGTGATCCCGACGGCCATCCTGTCCAACCTCGGCCGGCTCGATGACGACCTCGACTTCGGACCTGAACTCCGCGCCAGCGAGGTCTGGTTCTCCCCGCCGGTCAGGATGCCCATGGGCCTGGCCGTCGGGGCCCTTACCGCCGCAGGCCGGCTCCATCTGGTGTTGCGCTACCGGCACCCATTGTTCGGCCCGGCTGAAATCGCCGGCTTAGCCGACAGCTACCGCGCAGCGCTCGCTCATCTAGCCGCTGGCTCTCCCGTTGGATCGTCGAGATGAAGTCCTGCGAGCATCGTGCCGTGGGCGAGGCCGCCACTGCGGGCGCACTCGTCAACGTCGGCGGTGACTGTGCCGAGCAGCGTTGTGTCCTGCGCTACGGCGACGTGGTCGCGTTGAGCGGGGACTTCTTCGCCGGCCCGTACCCGTCCGACGACCTGTTCCGGTTGGCGGCTATCCCCGGCGAGCGCGGGACGAAGCTCGGCACCAGAGACGAGATCGTCTGCGCGCTGAAGGTGATGGCGGTTGACGGCGGCGGCGTCGACCCCCGGTTCGAGCCTGGGGGACAGTTCAGCGACTACCAGTTCACCGCAGCTGCGGCGACAACCGAGGTCGAAAGGCGGGTTCGGGACCGCTTTTTGACCCTGGCCACCGCGAACGGGGATCACTTCGTCGCCCCCGGCCGGCTCGGCACCGCGGCAGACCGCAACGGCCCGCAGCGCCCCCGCTTCGAGTCAGCCGTCGCCGCCTATCGCCATCTGCACGAGGTGGCCATCGCCGAGGCCTGCCGGCTGGGACGCTACGGGGGTGACGAGTCCCGGGCGATGGCACGGGAGGCGGCAGCCCAGCACTATCTCACCGACGCTTTCGCTGCGGGGCACCTGCGCACTCCGGTGACGGCCATCCGCGGTTTCTGGCACCGCAGATACCCGCAGTTCTGGCAGAGCCTGCAACGCAAAGTCGCCACCGACACGGCCGCGGCGCTGCGTGAACTCACCCGACCGGCGCGGATCCTGCCGGACGGCTTCGTCTACGACCGCGTCCATGCGGCAGTCCAGGCCCGCACCAGAGGGTTCCCGCCCATCACCTTTGGCGACCTGCTGGCCCGGGTGTTTCACGACTGGGACAATAGCCACGGCCTCACCCTTGAAGGAGGAGGTGCCCTCTTCGGTGACGGCCTCCTCGAGCAGGGCGTCGGCAAGGACCTCGTCATTGCCGCTGTCTGCGCGGGCATCGACGACGTCGAGGTCGCCTACCGGCTGGGAGCCTCGGGCAGCCGGCTGCAGGGACAGGCGCTGTACCAGGCGGTCCGGTCCGCCACCGGTGCACCCGACGACGCCTTCAGACCCGAGACCCGGATTCCGATCCTGTCAGCCGACAACCCACCGCAGAACTGGCGGGCGACGGACGCCGAGGCATTGTGGAGCTCTCCTGTCGTCGGCACCACGGGGACGACCGTGGGCCTGGCGGTCGAGGAGACGCTGCACCTCGGCGCAGAGGTCTCCCGCCGGCTCAATCATCTCGGACCAGGCGTCTTCGAGGTGCCAGGTCTGATGAGGGCGCCTGCCCTGCGGCGATGGGCGGCCGGCAAGGCCCGTCAGGCCTACTACCAGGGCTTCATCCAAGGTCTGGCGCAGGATCCCAGAGCGACTGTGCTCGCGATCGTCGATACCCAAGCAGCCGGCACCACAGGAGCTAGCCATGACGCAACAGCAGTAGAAACAGCAGACATACGTCGTTGTCGGCGCCAGCCTCGCCGTCGCGAAAGCGGCCCAGACGCTGCGTGAGGAGGCCTTCACGGGCCTTGACCGCCACCGCCTGTCCGACCCCGCAGTGCCGCTGCGAGACTCGGTCGGGTGCAACGCAGGTTAACGCGGCTCACGACGCCGCTCGTGCTGGCGGTCGCGCTGCTCGGCGCAGCCGGTTGTTCCAGCGAAAGCGCCCAGCGCCAAGTCGGCCAAACCTTCTTGGCCGCCTGGGCGAAGGGCGATGTCCCGGCCGCAGCCAAAGCCACCGACGACCCGGTCGCCGCGGAGCAGGTGTTGCACGCCACCGCGCAGGCGCTGGGCTCGACCGCCGCCGAACTGACCCCCGGGGCGCTGACCACCACCAAGGACGCGACGACGATGGCATTCGCCGCGTCGTGGACCCTGGCCGGTCTGCCTACGCCATGGCGATACCAGGGCAAGCTCGCGCTCGCCAAGGGCAGCGACGGCCAGTGGCGGGTGCACTGGCAGCCCCAGGAGGTGCACCCGCAGTTCGGTACCGCCGACACCCTGGTGGTGAACCGGACGCTGCCGCAGCGAGCGCCGATCCTCGATGACGCGGGCCAACCGCTGGTCACCGAACGTGACACCGTCACGGTCGGGGTAGAGCCCAAGCTGGTCACCAACCTCGACGACCTGGCCGGCACGCTCGCCTCGGCCCTGCACATCAACGCAACCGAGGTGATCAGCGCCGTCGAGCAGGCCAAGCCGACCGACTTCGTGCCGGTGGTGACCTTGCGCGAGGCCGACTACCGCGCCGTCCAGGCCAAGATCCACGACCTGCCCGGCACGGTGTTCCGGACCGGAATTCAGCTCGCCGGGCCGAGCCGGCATTTCGCTCAACCGCTGCTCGGGCAGGTCGGCAAACCCACCGCAGAGGCGCTGCACCAGGCCGGTCCCGGTTACCTGCCCACCGACCAGATCGGTCTGTCCGGGCTGCAGCAGGTGTTCAACAGCCAGCTCGCCGGCGCCGCCAGCGCCACCATCGAGATCCACGACACCCAGGGCAACACGGTGGCCCAAGTCGGGCAGTTCGCCGGGCATCCCGGCTCCCCGTTGCACACCACGCTAGACACCCGGGTGCAACAGGCCGCTGAGACCGCGCTGTCCGGGGTGGGGCTGCACGCCGCGATCGTGGCCGTTCGCCCGTCCACCGGGGAAATTCTCGCCGTCGCCAACAGCGACAGCGCGCCCTTCGACATCGCGCTGGCCGGCCAGTACCCGCCCGGCTCCACCTTCAAGATCGTCACCGCCTCCGCCGTGCTGAGCAGCGGGGTAGCGCGGCCGGACAGCCCGGTGCCGTGTCCGGGCACGGTCACTATCGATGGCCGCACCATTCCCAATGAGGACGCCTTCAACCTGGGCACGGTCAGCCTGACCGACGCCTTCGCGCACTCCTGCAACACCAGCTTCGCGCTGCTGTCGCAGAAGTTGCCGCCTGGTGCGCTCGACCAGGTCGCCGCCCAGTACGGCTTCGAAGCCGGTTGGCAACTGCCGGTCAACTCCTTCAGCGGCTCCTATACCCCCGCAAAGGATGGGGCCGGACAGGCCGCGAATGCCTTCGGCCAGGGCACCGACCTGGTCAGCCCGCTGTCTGAAGCCCTGATGGCGGCCACCGTTGCGCACGGCTCCACCCCGGCGCCGGTGCTCGTTGCGGGGCAGCCCGCCACCGCGAAGCAGCCACCGCCGAGCCCACCGGCAGCGGTCCTGGCATCGCTGTCGAGCTTCATGCGCGCCGTGGTCACCCGCGGAACGGCGACGAACCTGGCCGGCGTCCCCGGTGGCGCGGTGTTCGGCAAGACCGGCACCGCCGAGCACGGCAGCACCGCACCACCGCAGGCCGACTCCTGGTTCACCGGCTACCAGGGCGACCTCGCTTTCGCCGTGCTCGTCGAGAACGGGCAGACCAGCGGTGTGCCCGCCAACCCCCTCGCGCAGAAGTTCCTCACCGCACTGCACACGATGCCCTGACCCGCCAGGTCAGCAGTGTGGCAGCGGTCCCAACGAACACACGGACCTGGGGAGCTGCACCTCGGTTCCCGGACGGCAAGATGGTCTGGGCGACACTCACCGTTGCTTCAAAGACGCGGGCACGCGCCCACCCCGGCTGCGGGTGCCCAGCCGCCACGCCGTCGACGGCCGCAAGCTGACATCGGGTCTTAACCATCGTCGATACATCGTGAGACGTTCGGCTGAAATTCAGCGTTCTATGCTGTCCCAATCTCTTATGAGGTGATGGTCACGACCCTCCGATCGGTAGACAAGATGGGTAATCGCTATGACTGTACCGACGATTCCTATGATAAGTAAAATGCTCGTTAGAGCGAATATCAGCGCTATTACTACTATTTGATCATCCTCTTGTTCCCATGTGATGTGGAGTTCGATAGACCGAATCGCACGTCGATCACGAATGCCACATACACCGTCCCCGACGCTCCATAGACACCGTAATTTTCTTGGTGAACCCACGCGATCTGTATCTTCAGTTGCTCATCGCGCAACGCCTGCCTGCTGGGTTGGCGGTAGAGCGTGTCGTAGCGTGCTGGGAGCGATCGGCGTGCCCTGATCGGACAGCACAGCTCAGATCGGCTCGACCCCTCAGCGCAGCCCGTCGACGGTGGCCCGATCGGCGTGCTCAGCGATGAACTTCACGAGATCCTGTGTGGCCGGTCGAGCTCGGCGATGCTCCCTATGTCAAGCCTCTTATCGGCAGCGGGGCGTCGGGACTCGGTGGATGGCCAACAATGCCGCCAAGTCGTCGGTGAAGGCCTCCGCCGCGAACAGCCAGCCGGATCCGATGATCGAACCGACCGCAGTGAACAGCAATCCGATCGTGCCGCTCACTGGTCGGGCTGCTCCGGGTGGTTGGTCTGGGCGGCGCCGAGGAAATACCCAGTCCCGGGTGCGGGGCATCATGACATGATCCATCAGGGATCTGATAGAAGCGCAGCAGGAGGACAGCATGGACACGCCAGACCTCAAGCCCCGCAGCCGTGACGTCACCGATGGCATCGAGCGCGCCGCAGCCCGGGGCATGTTGCGCGCCATCGGCATGCGCACCGACGACTTCAGCAAGCCGCAGATCGGGGTCGCCTCGTCGTGGAACGAGATCACCCCGTGCAACCTGTCGCTGGCTCGGCTGGCCGAGGCCAGCAAGGAGGGCGTGCACGCCGCCGGCGGGTATCCAATGGAATTCGGCACTATCTCGGTCTCCGACGGCATCTCCATGGGTCATGTCGGGATGCACTATTCGCTGGTCTCCCGGGAGGTGATCGCCGACTCGGTGGAGTGCGTGATGGAGGCCGAGCGGCTGGACGGGACGGTGCTGCTGGCCGGTTGCGACAAGAGCCTGCCCGGGATGCTGATGGCCGCCGCCCGGCTCGACGTGGCGGCGGTGTTCCTCTACGCGGGAACGGCCCTACCCGGCCGGGTGGGGGACCGGGAGGTCAACATTGTCGACGCCTTCGAGGCGGTGGGGGCTTGTGTGCGCGGTCTGATCAGCCGCGCGGACGTCGATGCGATCGAGCGGGCATTCTGCCCCGGGGAGGGAGCCTGCGCCGGCATGTTCACCGCCAACACGATGGCCTGTGCCGCCGAGGCGCTGGGTATGTCGCTACCCGGCTCGGCCAGCCCGCCCGCGGTGGACCGGCGTCGCGATGGGTACGCCCGAGCCAGCGGCAGCGCGGTGGTGGGTCTTATCGAACGGGGCATCACCGCTCGGCAGATCCTCACCCGCGAGGCGTTCGACAACGCGATCGCGGTGGTGATGGCTTTCGGCGGCTCCACCAACGCGGTGCTGCACCTGCTTGCCATCGCCCATGAGGCGGGGGTCCCGCTGGAGCTCGACGACTTCAACCGGGTCGGCGACAAGGTGCCGCACCTGGCCGACGTCAAGCCCTTCGGTGCGCACGTGATGGCCTCGGTGGACCAGGTCGGCGGTGTGCCGGTGGTGATGAAGGCGCTGCTCGACGCGGGGCTGCTGCACGGCGACTGCCTGACCGTCACCGGGCGCACCGTCGCCGAGAACCTCGCCGAGCTGGATCCACCCGACTTGGACGGCAAGATCCTGCACCGCCTTGCCGACCCGATCCACCCCACCGGCGGCATCACCATCCTGCGCGGCTCGCTGGCTCCTGACGGCGCGGTCGTGAAGACCGCCGGGTTGGACTCCACCCGATTCGAGGGCACAGCGCGGGTTTTTGACGGCGAACAGGCCGCGATGGACGCCGTCGGTGACCTGCAGCCCGGCGACGTGGTGGTGATCCGGTACGAGGGCCCGCAGGGTGGGCCGGGGATGCGGGAGATGCTCGCGGTCACCGGCGCGATCAAGGGTGCCGGGCTGGGCAAGGACGTCCTGCTGCTCACCGACGGGCGCTTCTCCGGCGGCACCACCGGTCTGAGCATCGCGCATGTGGCTCCGGAGGCAGCGCATGGCGGCCCGATCGCGCTGGTCCGCGACGGTGATTCGATCGTGCTGGACGTGGACAGCCGCGAGCTGAACCTGCAGGTCGACGCCGACGAACTGGCCCGGCGCCGTCAGGAGTGGAAGGCCCCCCAGCGCGTGCTGCGCGGCGTGCTGGCCAAATACGCCCGCCTCGTCGGCTCCGCCGCCGAAGGCGCCGTCTGTTCGTGAGCAGGTAGCGGTGCACGGCGCCGTTCGGGTGGGAACCTCGGGATGGAGGTACCCACCCTGGCGGGGCACGTTCTATCCGCCGGGGTGTGCGCACCGCCGGGAGCTCGAGTACTTGTCCCGGCTGGTGAATTCTGTCGAGATCAACGGTTCGTTCTATTCGCTGCAGCGGCCGTCGAGCTACCAGTCCTGGGTGGCCGAGACACCTGAGGACTTCGTTTTCGCGGTAAAGGGCGGCCGGTTCATCACGCATATGAAGAAACTGCGTGACGTCCACACGCCGTTGGCGAATTTCTTCGCCTCCGGGGTGCTCGCGTTGGGCGCCAAGCTCGGCCCGTTGCTGTGGCAGCTACCGCCCAGCCTGCCGTTCGACGCCACCCGGCTGGCCGGGTTTTTCGACCTACTGCCGCGCAGCACCGCGGCGGCTGCGGCGCTCGCGCAGCAGCACGACGAGCGGCTTGAGGGCCGCGCCTGGGCCAGCACAGACGTCGACCGGCCGCTGCGTCACGCGCTGGAGGTGCGCCACCCCAGCTACCGCGATCCGGCGCTGATCGAGCTGCTGCGCGCGCACGACGTCGCCCTGGTGGTAGCCGACACCGCCGGCATCTGGCCTTACCTGGAGGACATCACCGCGGATTTCGTCTACGTCCGGCTGCACGGGGACTCCGAGCTCTACGTCAGCGGCTACACCGACGAGGCGCTGGACGTCTGGGCCCAGCGGATCCGTGGCTGGCAAGCTGGTGAGAGTCCGCGCACCGATCACACGATCGCTGCGCCCGCGCCGGTGGACCCGCGCGACGTGTTCGTCTACTTCGACAATGACGCCAAAGTGCACGCCCCGACCGACGCGATCTCGTTGGCCCGTCGGCTGCGCTGATCGGAGGTTCATCGCGGTGCCAAGGTTCGAGCCGCACCCATTACCGGCGCTACTTAATGCTGGGCTGATGGTTACCCTGAACTCCGATGATCCGCCGATGTTCGGCACCGACCTCACGAATGAGTACCGTGTCGCGTACGGGCTCGGGCTCACGCCAGCTGACCTCGCTGACCTCGCCCGAAACGGTGTCCGTGCCTCGTTCCTGGCTCAGGAGGACCCGACCCCGCCTAGCACTGCTCCGCAGTTCAGTGTTCTCGATTCAGCGGCTGGCGAGCTCGGTGAGGACGGCGTCGGAGAAGGGGGGCCAGGCGTCGCGGGACCATTGGCCGAATTCGCGGTCGGTGAGTGCGATGCAGGCTGCGCCGGCTACCGGATCCACCCACAGGAATGTTCCGGACCGCCCGAAGTGCCCGAAGGTCTCCGGCGAGTTGCGGCTACCCGTCCAGTGCGGGTTCTTGCGCGACCGCAGCTCGAAGCCCAACCCCCAGTCGTTGGGACGCTGGAGCCCGAAGCCGGGCACGATCCCGTCCAGTCCCGGGTAGCTCACCTGAATCGCTTCGGCCACAACGTCCGGCGCCAGCAGCGTCGGCCTCTGCAGCTCCGCGGCGAAGCGGGCCAGGTCCGCGCAGGTGGACACGGCACCGGCGGCGGCACCCGTCAGCTGTGTCGCGGTCATCCCGAGCGGTTGGAACACCCCTTCGGTCAGGTAATCAGCAAATCCGATGCCACACGACGACGCCACCGTGTCGGCCAGCGCCACGAACCCGGTGTTGGAGTAGATCCGCTTGGTTCCCGGCGCTGCAGAGACCCGCTCAGTGTCGTACTCCAGTCCGGAGGCGTGCGAGATGAGGTGGCGCACGGTCGATCCCGGCGGTCCAGCCGGCTGCTGCCAGTCCAGCGCGCCCTCCTGCACGGCCAGCAGCACGCCGTAGCTGGGCAGCAGCTTGGTCACCGAAGCGAGGTGAAATGGCAAATCTTGCGGGCCGTGGCTGCCCACCACGGCGCCCGAGGCATCCACCACGGCGGCGGCCACCGTATCGACCGGCCACTGCTGCACGCTGCGCAAGCTGTCCATCGGGGCGACAGTATGACAGGCGTGGCAAGATCGAGCTGTGCACTCTGATCGGCTGCTCCTCGGGCCCGGACCGTCGAATCCCTACCCGGAGGCCATGGAGGCGCTGAGTCGGCCAGTGCTCGGGCATCTGGACCCCGAGTTCCTCGCCCTGGTGGCCGATACCGCGCAACGACTGCGGACAGTTTTCGGCACCCGCAACCGCCTCACCCTGCCGGTCAGCGGCACCGGGTCGGCGGGGATGGAGGCGTGTCTGGCTAGCCTGCTGGAGCCCGATGATGTGGCTATCGTCGGGGTGAACGGCTACTTCGGCGAGCGGCTGTGTGAGGTAGCGCGCCGGCAGGGTGCTCAGGTGCGAGCTGTGCATGTCCCCTGGGGACGGCCGCTGGATCCCGAACAGCTGCTCGACGTGCAGCGTCAGGCACCGCAGGCCCGACTCGTCGCGGTGGTGCACGCCGAGACGTCGACCGGAGTGCGCAACCAGATTGCCCCGCTGCGCGAGCTGCAGAACACCGACACGTTGCTGCTGGTGGACGCGGTCACCTCGTTGGGCGGGATTCCGGTCGAAGTCGACGCCTGGGGCGTCGACGCCTGCTACTCGGCGACCCAGAAATGCCTGGGTGCACCGTCGGGAATCGCGCCGGTGACGCTGTCCGAACGGGCCGTGCAACGGATCCGGGACCGGGAACGGCCGGTCTGCTCGTTCTACCTGGATTTGAGCCTGCTGGACGCGTATTACCAGGGCGATCCGGCTCGCTACCACCACACCGCGAGTTCCCCGCTGATCTCGGCAGTGCACGCGGGTCTGGGTCGGTTACTGGCCGAGGGACTGGCAGCGGTGTGGGAGCGCCACGCCCGGGTGGGTGAACACCTCCAGGCGGCCCTGCCTGAGCTCGGTTTCGAGCTGTTCGCCCAGCAAGGCCACCGGTTACCGCAGCTCACCGCAGCCCGGCTGCCCGAAGGCGTGGTCGACGCCGCAGCCCGCAAGGCGTTACTCGAGGACTTCGGCATCGAGGTCGGCGGCGGCCTAGGCCCACTAGCGGGGACGGGCTGGCGGATCGGCCTGATGGGCCACAACGCCCAAACCCGTCCCCTCACCACCCTCCTCGCCGCGATTACCTCCATCTTGACCTGACGACGCATTCAGCGGGCTCAGCGGGGTAAAACAGGCGCGAATAACCCCGCTGAGCCCGCTCAATGCGGGAAAGCGGCAGACGCGTCAGCGCATGTCGAAGGTGGCGGGGTCGGGACCGATACGGCGGCCGGTTTCGAGGTCGGCTATTGCGGAGAGGTCTTCGGCGGACAGGTCGAAGGTGAAGATGTCGAAGTTCTCGCGGATCCGCGCTGGGGTCACCGACTTGGGGATCACGATGTTGTCGAGCTGCAGGTGCCAACGCAG
>JAICHZ010000070.1 GCA_025924655.1 Pseudonocardiaceae bacterium
GATCTGCCGCAGGACCGGAGCCATCTTGTTGCTCACCCGACCCGCCACGATCATCAGATCGGCCTGCCGCGGGGAGGCACGGAAGACCTCCATGCCGAAACGGGCCAGGTCATAGCGGGGCGCCCCGGTCGTCATCATTTCAATCGCGCAGCAGGCCAGCCCGAACGTGGCCGGCCACAGCGACGACTTCCGGGTCCAGTTGACCAGCTTCTCGACACTGGTCAGCAGGATCCCGCTGGGCAGCTTCTCTTCCAAACCCATGATCAGTTCCAGTCCAGCCCACCGCGGCGCCACACGTAGGCGTAGGCGAAGCCGAGCGTCACGATGAACAGAACGATTTCCACCAGGCCGAAGATTCCGAGCGAGTCCGCGGCCACCGCGAACGGGTACAGGAACACCATCTCGATGTCGAACAGAATGAACAGCATCGCGGTGAGGTAGTAGGCCACCGGCATCCGCCCGGCTCCCGCGACCGGCTGCGGCGAGGGCTCGATACCACACTCGTAGGCATCGAGCTTGGCCCTGTTGTACCGTCGCGGCCCGATGTAGGGTGCCGCGACGATGGAGAAAACCGCGAAACCGGCGGCTAGTAGGAGCAGCAACACGAGGGGCACATAGGGCTGCAGCACTACCGTCCCCTCCTTCGGCGTCTGATGAACGTCCCACGGCGTCTCATGAAGGTCTCCTACCTACCCTACGTGCGGGTCGGTCACGCGGTGCCCTGAGGCTAACCTAAATCCGGCCCCCGATCAGGCACTATCGGCGACGCCAGGTGTGTCGATCACACGCTCGGAGTCAGCCGGGTCATCGCTGTGATCACCCGATCCATCGCGTCGCCTTCCCGGCTGTCGTAGAGGTTGGCCAACAGCTTGAGCAGGAAGCGCATCAAAGTCGGGCGCGGCAAGCCGTGGCGGGTCGCGGCGCGCATCACGGCCGGGTGGGCGATCAACCGGCTGAATCCATTGCCCAATCGGAAATAGCCACCCAGCTCCTCGCGCAGCGCAGCGGGGTAGCGCCGCAACGCGTGCTCGCGGGCCAGCCCCTCTGGCCGGGCGAGTGCCTGAATCGTGCACTCGGCGGCGAACCGGGCGGACTGCATCGCATAAGCGATGCCCTCACCGTTGAACGAGTTCACCATGCCGCCGGCGTCCCCGACCAGCAACAGGCCGTTGCGGTAGTGCGGCGTGCGGTTGAAACCCATCGGCAGGGCCGCCCCAGCGATCTTGCCTGCGGCGTTGTCCTCACGGAAACCCCACTCCGCCGGGGTGCTGTCCAACCACGACCGCAGCAGCGCCCGGTAGTCGGTCTTGCCGTACGCCGTCGACGTCGACAGGATGCCCAGGCCGACGTTGGACGTCCCGTCACCCATGCCGAAGATCCAGCCGTAGCCGGGTAGCAACCTGGGCTGCTCGGGGATGGTGTGGTCCCACAGCTCGAGGTGGCTTTCCAGGAAGTCGTCATGGGTTCGGGGGCTGGTGTAGTAGCGCCGCACCGCGACACCCATCGGCCGGTCAGTGCGCTTGTCCATCCCCACACTCAGTGCGAGCCGGGCGCTGACCCCATCGCAAGCCAACGTCAGCGGGGCACGGTAGTGCATCGGCTGCTTGTCCGGACCCAGCTTGGCATTCACACCGAGGACGCGGCCGCTGCGCTCGTCGGTGATCGCCTCGGTGACCGTGTGCTGCTCATGTAGTCGTGCGCCGGCCTTCTCAGCGTGGCGCGCCAGCATCTCGTCGAAGTCCAGCCGGGTGCGCACCGCACCGTAGGGCGGGAAGCTGGCCAGATCGGGCCACGGCAGTTCGATCGTCACTCCGCCGCCGACCACCCGCAGGCCCCGGTTGTGCAACCAGCCGGCCTCGGTGCTGGTATCGATGCCGAGATCGATCAGCTGCTTGACGCCTCGGGGGGTCAACCCGTCCCCGCACACCTTCTCCCGGGGAAACGTGGACTTCTCCAGCAACAGCACGTCCAAGCCGGCGCGAGCCAGGTACGCGGCGGCCGTCGAACCCGCCGGCCCGGCCCCCACCACGATTACGTCCGCATCGTTGCCGCCGGAACCCGCACGCCTGGCCATCCCGCTCCCTCGCCGCGATCCCGCAGTGCTGTTCGGGCCGAGTGTACGGGTCGGCGGCTCAGTGTCCTTCCGCTCCACCGTTCCCGAACTCCACAGCAGAGCTGTCCGCGCCCTCCGGGGCAGCACTGCTGTGCAGCTCGGGAGGCGCAGCGTCGTTGACGCCCGAGTCCGAAACATCGGGTTCGGGAAGGTCCACGGGTGTTTCGGATCTGCCGCGGAAGGGCAGCAGCGTGGCGGGGGCGCCACCGAGCAGTGTGGCAGCCAGCAAAGCTGCTGCGAGCACTCCGTAGGGAACGTCAACCGGGTCGAACGCCGCAGTGCCGAGCTGCCCGCCGGCCAGCGCGCCGAGCACTGAGCTCCCGACCGCGAGCGACGTGGCGGCCACCGCGAGGACCCGCAGCCGCTCTGACCGGTCCTGACCGGCGGCGAGGCAACGGCGCCCCACTGCGGCCCCGATCAGCAGTGGTACCGCAAGGACTGCGCCCCACCAGGGTTGCACCGGGCCCTGCGGCAGCGCAGCGAGCAGTGGCACCGCCGGCACTGGCCCGGCGTGCACGGCGACCGGGCTGATCGACAATGCGCCTACCGACAGGCCAGGTCCGGCCAGCCACGACAGTCCGGCGATCGCGGCGTTCGGTAGGTACCCGATCGACAGGATGATCAGCCCGACGGCGCTGGCGACGTCGGGCCCCGACATCTCGACGGCCTCAGGCGCGGACACCACCAGAGCCAACAGCACCGTGCCGAAGCCGGCGCCCAGCGCCATCGCCAGCCCCCACAACCCGGCCTCCAGGCCGGGCTGTACCCATCCGGGGGCGTGTCGTAATGCCGCTGGCAGCAACCCGCACGGCCGTAGTAGACCCAGACCCGCAGCGATACCGGCGACCAGCGCGCAACCGACGGCGGCCTGCGCGGGATCCGCGGTGATCGTGGCCGGGGTGGCGACAAGCGCCAGGACAGCACCCGTGACGCCGTGGGTACCGGCGATCGTCGCGGCCACCCATCCGGCGTCTACGGGCTGGGTGATCCCGGAGCGGCCCGCGACCCCGGCCGCGCCGCGGGCGACCAGTGCGCCGAGCAGGAGCGTGGGCAGCAGCGGCAAGACGCCGAGCGGCGCACCTTGGATGATCAGCGGCACGTGGTGCGCGGCCAACCAGCCCACCGCCCCCAGCCGAGCCACGCCCGCCACGGAGATGTCTGCCCCACCGGCCGCGGTGAGGATTGCGAGCGCCACAGCTGCGGCCAGATAACTGGCGACGGCGGGCAGGCAGGCGGCACCGATCAGCGCACCCAAACCAGGCCGGGTGCCTTGGCCTGCTGAGTCACGGGTCGCGTCATCGGACACCAGCGGCGACAGCAAGAGGCTCACGATCCCCACCCTCGCAGCCGTGTCACCGCGCTGCGGCGATCACCTCGCCGACGCGCCCCTCGGGTAACCGGATCGGGCTAGCGCACGCGGGTACTCCCACAGACACCGAACGGGCTCAGGACAGCGATTTGACGATCTCGCGCATCAGCTTGGCGGTGTCGCTGGGTGTTTTGCCGACCGCGACGCCGGCCGCCTCCAGGGCGTCCTTCTTGGCTTCGGCGGTGCCGGCGGAGCCCGAGACAATGGCGCCGGCATGGCCCATGGTCTTACCTTCGGGCGCGGTGAAGCCGGCGATGTAACCGACTACCGGTTTGGTGATGTTGGCCCTGATGTAGTCGGCGGCGCGCTCTTCGGCGTCCCCGCCGATCTCACCGATCATCACCACAGCCGCAGTGTCGGGGTCGTCTTCGAAGGCTTGCAGGGCGTCGATGTGAGTGGTGCCGATAACCGGGTCACCACCGATTCCCACACACGTGGAGAAACCGATATCGCGCAGCTCGAACATCATCTGGTAGGTCAGGGTGCCGGATTTGGACACCAGACCGATCCGGCCCGGGCCGGTGATATCAGCGGGGATGATCCCCGCATTCGAAGCACCCGGACTGATCACCCCTGGGCAGTTCGGGCCGACGACGCGGGTGCCCGCTGGGAAGGTGGCGGCCTGCGCGCAAAAGCCGACGGTGTCATGCACCGGGATTCCCTCGGTGATGACGACGACCAGTCCGATGCCGGCGTCGATTGCCTCGCTCACCGCGGCCTTGGCAAAACGTGGCGGAACGAAGACCACGCTGACGTCGGCCCCGGTAGCGGCAATCGACTCGGCCACCGACCCGAACACGGGCAGCGCCGCACCGGTGAAATCGACAGTTTGACCGGCCTTGCCCGGCGTAACGCCGCCGACGACCTGACTACCCGCATCGAGCATCCGCTGGGTATGTTTGCGGCCCTCCGAGCCGGTCATTCCCTGGACGATTATTTTCGAGTCCTTGGTCAGCAAGATTGCCACTGGTCAGGCTCCCTTGACGAAAGTCAGTGCCGCGAGCTCGGCAGCCTTGTCCGCCGCGGCGTCCATCGTGTCGACCATCGTGACGAGTGGGTGGGCCGCTTCGGCGAGGATTCGGCGGCCCTCAGCGACGTTATTGCCGTCCAGCCGGACCACCAGCGGTTTCGCCGCAGCATCGCCCAGAATGCGCAGAGCCTGCACGATGCCGGTGGCCACCTGGTCGCACGCGGTGATCCCACCGAAGACGTTGACGAATACCGCACGCACCTCCGGATCACCGAGGACGATGTCCAATCCGTCGGCCATCACCTGGGCGTTCGCACCGCCGCCGATATCGAGGAAGTTGGCCGGCTTCATCCCGCCATGCGCTTGGCCTGCATAGGCGACGACATCGAGGGTGGACATGACCAGGCCGGCACCATTGCCGATAATGCCGACCTGCCCGTTGAGCTTGACGTAGTTGAGGTGGCGGGCTTTGGCCCTGGCCTCCAGCGGGTCCTGACCGGCCGGGTCGGCCAGCTCCGCGTGGTCGGGGTGGCGGAACCCGGCGTTGTCGTCGAGAGTGACCTTCCCGTCCAGCGCGATGATCGACCCCTGCGGGTCGCGGACCAGCGGGTTGACCTCGACCAGCGTCGCGTCCTCGGCGACGAAGACGTCCCATAGCCTGCGAACGGCCTCGGCCACCGGCTGCGCCACCTCCGCGGGGAACCCAGCTGCCTGGACGATCTCAGCGGCCTTGCGGGCATCGACGCCGGCGACCGGGTCCACCGGCACCTTGGCCAGCGCCTCCGGTGCCGTGGCCGCCACCTCCTCGATGTCCATCCCGCCCTGCACGCTGGCCATCGCGAGGAAGGTGCGGTGGGTGCGGTCGAGGATGAACGACAGGTAGTACTCCTCGACGATGTCGCTAGCAGGCGTCACCAGCACGCGGTGCACGGTGTGACCCTTGATGTCCATGCCAAGGATCGCCGCCGCTTTACGCTGCGCCTCCTGCGGCGTGGCGGCCAACTGCACGCCCCCGGCCTTGCCGCGGCCGCCGGTCTTGACCTGCGCTTTGACGACGACGGTGCCGCCGAGCTCTGCGGCGGCGGCACGGGCCTGCTCGCTCGTCGTGACGACGCGACCAGGCAGCACCGGGACACCGTGGGCGCCGAACAGATCCCTCGCCTGGTATTCGTACAGATCCACGCGGTCGACCCTATCCAGCTACCCCCCACCGGCAGCCCACCGGCACCCGCGGGAAAGATCACTCATTGTGATCATTTGAGGGATCATTCTACTGAGGTAGCGGCAAGCGCCGAACGTACCCAGTCGACGATCTCGTAGGTGGTGGCCCCCGGCGTGAAGACCTTGGCCACCCCGAGCTCGGTGAGCGTCGGGATGTCCTGCTCGGGGATGATCCCACCGCCGAAGACCAGCACGTCCGTCGCGCCCTTACTCTCTAACAGCTCGATGACCCTGGCGAACAGCGTCAGGTGGGCACCGGAAAGCACCGACAACCCCACCGCGTCGGCGTCTTCCTGGAGCACCGTTTCCACGATCTGCTCCGGCGTCTGGTGCAGCCCGGTATAGACGACCTCCATGCCGGCGTCGCGCAGAGCCCGCGCCACAACCTTGGCGCCACGGTCGTGCCCGTCAAGTCCCGGTTTGGCGACGACCACCCGGATACGTCCGCTCATTGCGCCAAGCGTAGCTCGTGACCGGATTACCGTGAGGGTGTGAACCTCACGGGCCAGCTCCAGTCCGCGGCCCACCAGTTGATCATTCGGGGCACCCAGGCGGCGGAGCTGTTGGCAGCATCGAGCTCGCCGCGCCGTCTCCGGGGTGCCGGGTGACCAGCTCCTCTTCGTAATTTTCGCAACGACCGACCGCCCAGCGCGCAAGAACCAACGCTGGCCGATAAAGCCGGACGTATCGCGGAACGGCGCCTTGCCCCCACCAGTCGCCCTCCGTTACGTTCCCGCGGTCCACGGCCACTGTCCGAGCACGACCGATCGCGGGCTGGTCCACACCAGCTCCCCGGGATCTCCGCCCGGTATCAGTCCGGACTCGCTGAGACAGGAAGGCAGGTCTTGGCTCGACACCGCTCCCCAGGCGGCCAACGACCATCTCTGGTCGGTGCGGCGGCGCTGGGCCCTGGCACCTCATGTGCCCGGGTGGCGCACCGCATCACGGCCCCCTCCCCGACCGCGCGGGGTCGGGTGGTGGTGGCAGCCGTTGCGGCTGGCGCCTTCGTGGCCGCGAGCCAGACGATCGACCACGCCGCCGTCACGATCTCCAACGACGCCACGTTGGTGGCGTCTGCGCAGGAGGCGTCGGCGGCGATAGGTCTCGGCGGCCCCGAACCTGCACCTGAATATCTCCCGGTCGCTCGGCCTACGGACCCCGCCGTGGTCGAGGCCGTGCAGGCGATGGCCAAGGGGCAACGCCTGGGGGACGAGCGCGCCACCCAGCAGGCCGAGGCCAGCAGGATCCGGTTCGTCATGCCCACGAAGGGTGTCTTCACCTCGGGATTCGGCGGCCGGTGGGGGGTGTTCCATTATGGAATCGACCTCGCCAACGCCATCGGGACGCCGATCGTCGCCGCGGCTGACGGCGTGGTTGCGGAATCCGGACCAGCGAGTGGATTCGGCCTGTGGATACGCATCCGGCACTCCGACGGCACGATCACCGTCTACGGGCACATCAACCGCTCGCTCGTGGTGGCCGGTCAGAAGGTCCGAGCGGGCCAGGAGATCGCCGAGATGGGCAACCGGGGCAACTCGACCGGGCCGCACCTGCACTTCGAAGTGTGGAACCCGGCCGGCAAAAAGATCAACCCGATCATCTGGCTGCACGAACACGGCATCGACTTCTAAGGGCATTGCTCGCCAGCTCATTCGCCGCCACCCGATGGCCAGCCGCCGATCAGATGCGCATGCGCGGTGCGCCACACCGAGCACAGCGGGCGGCGGTGGCGAACCGGGCGAAACGACCGATCGCAATGCCGGCAGCGTCCGCGCAGGCCGGCGCCGTGCTGCGCCAGGAGGGACCGCCAACCCGAGGCAAGGGGCAGCAGCCGAACCCGCACCGCTGGCCAGGCCGCCGCTGGCGCCGGCCCACGAAGCATCGCCTCGACGTCGCGCAAGTACGCTTCCACGCGTTCCCGCAAGACCCGCCTCAACCGTTCGTCCATCCCGCACCCCCGGTAGTGTAATCGAACACCAGTTCGAAATCTAGTGCGCACCCCTGACAACCCGTGCCCCAGGCCGCCCCCGCACGCCGATCGATGCCGTGAACTGATGTGGAACGGCCCCTTTCGGGGGTGAAAACGTGGGCCCTGTCGAGTTCGTGGCAGATACCGGCGTGAGCGAGGTGAGATGCTCGGCTGATGAATGGGGCGGCGGCGTTGACGTTGATGGCGGTCCATGCACATCCGGATGACGAGTCCACCTCAACCGGCGGCATCCTCGCGCACTATGCGCTGCGGGGCGTGCGAACCGTCGTCGTCACGTGTACGGATGGGGATCTGGGTGACGGACCGAGGGGGTATCAAGCCAGGCCAGAACGGCCATGACCCTCGCGAAGTGGCAGCCAGCCAGGTCGTCGACCGCAAGCGCGCCGCGCTGCACGCGCACGCCAGCCAGATCGATTCTTCACTAGCCGGGAAACTCCCCGCCAGCCAGTTTCGGTATGCGTTCGGTACAGAGGCCTACATCCGGACCCGGGACACCACGGGAACATCCACGCCCGAAGACGATCTGTTCACCGGCCTGGAAAACCCGCAACTACAGCTTCGCTAGCGGGACGCCGCCGATGAGCATCAGGCGGACCTTCCCAGCCGAGCCGAAATCGATGGTCGCGGTGGCCCGGGGGCCGCTGCCGTCGGTGGCCACCACGGTGCCCAGGCCGTACTTGTCGTGAGTGACCCGGTCGCCCACGTCCAGCGACAGGGCGGGGGTGTTCTGCCAGCCCCGGAACGGGGTCGAACGCAGACCCTGAGCCGCAACGCCGGCCTGCGCGGAGTCAGCGCCGGTGACGTCGCTGTTACGGCCGAAGGCCGTGCGCCCCACCGGGCCGGCGCGACCGGGCTCCTCGCGCCGCCAGGTCACCAGTGACTCGGGCACATCGGCCAGGAAGCGCGACGCCGGGTTGGTCATCGGTTGCCCCCAGGCAGATCGGGTGATCGCCCGGGACAGATAGAGCCGGTGCTGCGCCCTGGTCAGCCCGACGTAGGCGAGCCGCCGCTCCTCGGCGAGCTCGGCGGGATCGCCCAGCGCGCGCAGATGGGGGAACATCCCGTCTTCCCACCCGGTGAGGAACACCACCGGAAACTCCAGGCCCTTGGCGGTGTGCAGGGTCATCAAAGTCACTACCCCACCGGAGGCACCGTCATCGTCCGGGATCTGGTCGGCGTCGGCGACCAACGCCACCCGCTCCAGGAACGCGGCAAGCGACCCCGGCTCAGCGCCACCGTCGTCAACCGGGACGATCGGCGCAGGCTCACTGGCGAACTCCCGCGCCACCGTCACCAGCTCAGTGAGGTTGTCCAACCGGGAGCCATCCTGCGGATCCTCCGAGACGTCCAGCTCGGCCCGGTAGCCGGTGCGCTCCAGCACCGCCTCAAGGATCTCCGCGACCTCCTCGCCCGCCGCCACCTTCTCTCGCAGCTCGTCGATCAGCACCACGAACGCCGTGATCGCGTTGCGGGATCGCGGGTTGAGCAGCGGGATCTCGTGGCCGGCCGCGGCGGCCCGCAGCGCCGCGGCGAAGGAGATCTGCTCGCGCTCGGCGTAGGTGGCCAGCACTGCCTCCGCGCGGTCGCCGATCCCCCGACGGGGCGTGTTGAGGATCCGGCGCAGCGACACGGTGTCCTCAGGATTGGCCAGCACCCGCAGGTAGGCCAGCGCGTCGCGAACCTCACGCCGCTCGTAGAAGCGGACCCCACCGACCACCTTGTAGGGCAGCCCGAGCCGGATGAACATCTCCTCAAAAACCCGGGAGGAGTTATTGGTTCGATAGAACACGGCCACGTCGGCGAACCGCGCGGCACCGGTGTCGACCAGTTGGTCGATCTCCGATGCGACGAACGCCGCCTCGTCATGCTCGTTGTCTGCGACGTAGCCGACGATCAGTTCGCCATCCCCAGCAGCCGACCACAACCGCTTGTCGCGGCGGCCGGAGTTGCGCGCGATCACCGCGTTCGCCGCGGACAGGATCGTCTGCGTGGACCGGTAGTTCTGCTCGAGCAAGATCGTTCGGGCATTCGGGAAATCCCGCTCGAACTCCTCGATGTTGCGGATGGTGGCGCCCCGGAAGGCGTAGATGGACTGGTCGGCATCACCCACGACGCACAGCTCGCCCGGTACCTCACCGTCCGCCGCGGGTGCTACCAGTTCGCGGACCAGGGTGTACTGCGCGTGGTTGGTGTCCTGGTACTCGTCGACCAGGATGTGGCGAAACCGGCGCCGGTAATGCTCAGCGACGTCGGGCAGCGTCTGCAGCAGCTCGACGGTGCGCATGATCAGATCGTCGAAGTCCAGCGCGTTGGACATACTCAGCCGCAGCTGGTAGCCGGCGTAGACCTCCACCACCCGGCGCTCGAGGTCGTTTCCCGCTGCACTGGCCGCCGAATCGGGATCGACGAGATCGTTTTTCAGGTTGGAGATCTTCGCCGCCAGCGTGCGGGCGGGATAGCGTTTCGGGTCCAGGTCCAGGTCGCGAGCCACCATCGTGACCAGGCGGCGGGTGTCGTCGGAGTCGTAGATGGAGAAGTTCGACGTCAGGCCGGCGAGATGACTCGCCTCCCGGCGCAGGATTCGAACGCACATCGAGTGAAACGTCGACACCCACATCACCGCGGCGCGCCGGCCGACCAGCGCGGTGACCCGCTGCCTCATCTCCGCGGCGGCCTTGTTCGTGAAGGTGATCGCCAGGACTTGCCCGGGGGTGACCCCGCGCTGGGCAAGCAGGTAGGCGATGCGGTGGGCGAGCACTCGGGTCTTACCCGACCCGGCTCCCGCGATGATGAGCAGCGGGGAACCGGCGTGCTCCACCGCCGCGCGTTGCTGGGAGTTCAGCCCGGCGAGCAGGTCCTGTGGCGGGGCAGCAGTAGAAGCACTCATCGTGGCGACAACGGTACCGGGAGACACTGACGTTCTCAGCGTGCACTGCACCGGACCCACGCCGCAGAAAGTGGACGGCGCAGCCCGCACCGTGGCAGACTTTGTGTCGTGATGAGTTGTCACCGGTTTTTTTACGGGTACCGGATCCGGTGCCCGTGATGGTGTGACGCTCGCACACAGACCACCACGACGCCCCGGAGTCCACGGACCCGGGGCGTCGTTGCTGCCGGGGAACGCGGGCCCGGGACAGAATCGGGAGATCACCGAGATGTCGCAACACGCGACCAGCGCGACAGCCCCCCCAGTCGACAGCCGTCAAACCGGCGGCAACGACGACACCGTCACCGACCTCGCCACGCTGCGCACCGAGATCGACTACCTTGACGCCGAGATCCTGCGCCTGGTGCAGCGACGCACCGCGGTATCCCAGGCGATCGGCGCCGCCCGCCGAGCCGCCGGAGGTCCGCGGGTGGTGCACGGCCGTGAGATGGCCGTCCTCGAGCGCTACCGCGAGCTGGGCACCGAAGGCCATGAGCTGGCGATGCTGCTGCTGCGCCTCGGGCGTGGTCGGCTCGGTCACTGAGCACCAACGCCACTGGGCACCAACGCCCCTGAGCACCAACGCCACTGGGCACCACGCCACTGGGGCACCGCGGCGCTGCCCCCGCCAATCGAGGCACACTGGCGTCATGGTGCTCAATCTGATTGCTGTCCTCGCCGCGCTGGCCGGCTTGCTTGCCGCGGTCGCGCACGGCGGATACCTCACGATGCTCGGGACCGCCGCCAACCGGCGGGCCGGTGGCGAACCAGTCAACCAGTACGTCCGCAGCCGGGTTCCGGTAGCGGCGGTCACCCTCGGCGTAGCGTTACTCGCGCTGTTGCTCGCCACCGGCGGCCCAGCTGCCGACATCCTGGCCATCCTGGCCGGAGGCGGTAGCGGCATAGTCGGCTACCAGGCCCTGCAGAGCACCAGGACCCGGTACCGCAGCGGCGGCTGACCTGCTGGCCAGTAGCGGCGGACACCGCCCGTCCTGCTGGAGCTACCGAACACCGATGCCCTCGGCGCAAGGCGGGCCGGTCGGTAGCGAAGGACTTAGCCTGAGGTGGTGAGCGAGGAGCGCCATAGGTGAACCCCGATAACCGGCTCGTCGCCGGTCGCTACCGTCTGGAGCAGCGCGTCGCCACTGGTGCGATGGGCGCGGTCTGGCGAGCGCACGACGAACGACTCAACCGCACGGTAGCGCTCAAGGAGCTGCTGATCGCCCCCGGTGTGACGGATGTGGAAGCGCAGACGGCCACGGATCGGGCGATGCGCGAGGGCCGCATCGCAGCTCGGTTACAGCACCCGCACGCCATCTGCGTCTACGACGTGGCTCTCGACACGGGCACCGGCGCCGGCAGCCAGCTGGTGCCCTGGCTGGTGATGGAGTACCTGCCCTCGCGCAGCCTCGCCGCGGTGCTCGCCGAGTACGGAACGCTGGCGCCGGACGAGGCGGCCAGAATCGGCCAGCAGGTCGCCGCCGCACTGACCGCGGCCCACGAAGCGGGGATCGTGCACCGGGATGTCAAGCCGGGAAACGTGCTGCTCGGCGCGGACGGGACCGCCAAGATCACCGATTTCGGGATCTCCAGGGCCAGCTGGGACGCCACCGTGACCAGCACCGGTGTGCTGGCGGGCACCCCTGCCTACTTCGCTCCCGAGGTGGCCCGTGGCGAAGCGCCTGGACCTGCGAGCGACGTGTTCTCGCTGGGCTCCACCCTCTACGCCACGGTGGAAGGCGTACCGCCCTTCGGGGTAGACGACAACACCCTCGCGATGTTGCGCACCGTCGCCGAAGGCCGGGTTCGGCCCGCGCAGCAAGCCGGGCCATTGTCCGCCCTCTTGATGCAGTTGCTGGCCGACGACCCGGCGGCGCGTCCCACGATGGCGCACGCAGTGGCGGCGCTCGGCGCGGTGGCCAATCACTCCGAACCCCGACCGGCGACATCGAAGCCACCGCGCTCGCACCCCACCGCTGCCCTCCACTCGACGATGCTGACCGCCGTCGACCTGCCCGCCAGCCCGCCGCGCGGCACCACGGCGCTGCGCAGACCAGCGGCCCACAACGTCGCCTGGTCGCGGCGGCCGGCGATGGTGTTCGCTGCGGCCGGCTGCCTTGTCGTGCTCGCCGTCGTCCTCGGGGTGGCCTCGCAAGCGCCCGTGCCTACCGCCGGACGTAGCCAGCTGGCACTAGCCACTCCCGCGACTCCACCAGTGCCCGACACCCACGCCCTACCCAAGCCGGCCACGCCGCCACCACCAGCTCAAGCGCAACCAGCGCAGCTGGAGCAGACAGTCCGCACCTACTACGGCTTGCTCCCTCAGGACACCACCGTGGCGTGGCAATACCTCGGCACCGCGGAACGCGCTCAGGGCTTCGGGCACTACTCCGAATTCTGGAACGGGATCAACCGACTCAGCATCCGCGGGCCGGTTGCCGTGCAGGGCAACACCGTGCTGGTGAATCTGGTCTTCGAACCGACGAACCGGAATCGGACCTTGGAGCGTTACCGACTCACCATGGGTAGCTCACCCGACGGCCGGGTGCTGATCCAATCGGCCGCGCGGATCGGCGGGTCGTGAGTGGCCCTCCGGGCTACACCAGCCGACGATCGGTTGCCCAGCGGGACAGTTCGTAGCGGTTGGACAGCTGGGTTTTGCGCAGCACCGACGAGACGTGCGTCTCCACAGTCTTGATCGAGATGAACAGCTCTGCGGCGATCTCCTTGTAGGCGTAGCCGCGGGCCAACAGGCGCAGCACGTCGCGCTCCCGGGGGGTGAGTAGATCCACCTCCGGGTCGCCGACCGGCGCTGCCCCGGGCCGTTGGGCGAAGGCGTCGAGGACGAAACCGGCCAGCCGCGGGGAGAACACCGGGTCGCCGGCGTGCACCCGGCGCACCGCCGCTGCCAAATCCCGTCCGGAGATCGTCTTGGTGACGTACCCGCGGGCACCGGCCCGGATCACCGCGATCACGTCCTCGGCCGCGTCAGACACCGACAGCGCGAGGAACACCACGTCGGGCGCTTCGGGGCGGACCCGGCGCAGTACCTCCGCGCCGCCCCCGTCAGGCATATGGACGTCGAGGAGCACGACATCGGGGCGCAGGTGCCCGATCCCAGTGACCGCCTCCTGCACTGATCCGCCTTCGCCGACCACGACGACCGGCGGCCCGTCCGGATCGGCGGCACCGGCGCGGGTCAGCTCGGCCTTCACCCCAGTGCGAAACAGTGCGTGGTCATCGACCAAGAAGACCCGGATGGCGCGGTCCTCGCTCGTCTCGGCAGTCATGCCTCTTCTCCGCCCTTCCGGCGAGCGACGGCCAGCTGGACCTCAGTGCCTTCACCGGGCGACGTGCGCAGGGTCACCGTACCCCCGTGGCGTTGCATC
>JAICHZ010000071.1 GCA_025924655.1 Pseudonocardiaceae bacterium
CCCGGCGGTGGTGCCCCCGAGTAGCAGTGAATGCGCCATGTTGTTCGCCCCGTCGCCCAGATAGGTGAGGGTGAGCCCGGCCAGTTGGCCGTGCCGCTCCCGGATGGTCTGCAGGTCGGCGAGCACCTGGCAGGGATGAAACTCGTCGGTGAGCGCGTTGACCACCGGCACCCGCGAGACACTAGCCATCGCTTCGATGCGGCGTTGCGCGTAGGTCCGCCATACCACGGCATCGGCGTAGCGGGACAGCACCCGCGAGGTGTCCTCGATGGTCTCCTCGCGACCCAGCTGCATCGTCCGGGCGTCGATGATCAGCGGGTGGCCGCCGAGTTGGGCGATGCCGATCTCGAAGGACAGCCTGGTCCGCGTCGAGCTCTTCTCGAAGATCACCGCGACGGATCGCGGGCCGGCCAGCGGGTTGCTACCGAACGGGTCGGCCTTGAACTCGTCAGCTAAGTCGAGGACCTCCCGCTGCTCATCCGGCGTGAGATCGTCATCGCGCAAGAAGTGTCTGCGCGAGTTTCTGGGCATCGTCACTTCACCCCGTCCAGGATGGTTGGCAGCGCGCTGAGGAACTCGCGCGCCTGCGCCTCGGTGAGTACCAGCGGCGGGGCGAGTCGGATCCGATCGGGCACGGGAGGGTTGATCAGGAAGCCGGCCTCTCGTGCGGCGGTGGCGACCTGGGCGGAGACTGGTCGCGCGAGTCCAATCCCGATCAGCAGGCCCGCTTCGCTGACCGAGCTGACAAGCGGATGGTGCAGCGCCGTCACCTCCGCGGCTATCTGCTTGCCGAGCTGGGCGACGTGATCGAGCAATCCGTCCGCGGCGATCGTCCGGAGCACGGCCAGCGCGGCCGCGCAGCACACCGGGTTGCCGCCCAGCGTGCTGCCGTGCTGACCGGGCTGCAACAGGTGGGCGGCGGGCCCGATACCGACACACGCACCGATCGGAAGACCGCCGCCGAGACCCTTGGCGACCGTCACCACATCGGGGGTCACGCCTGCCGACTGGTGGGCGAACCAGGTGCCGGTCCGGCCGATGCCGGTCTGGACCTCATCCAGTACCAGCAACGCCCCGTGCGCCGCGGTGATCTCCCGAGCCGCTTGCAGGTAGCCCGCTGGGGGGATGATCACGCCGTTCTCGCCCTGCACCGGCTCGAGGAACACCGCGGCGGTATCCCCGTCGACGACCGCTTTCAGGGCCGCGGTATCGCCGTAGGGTACGAAGACCACGCCGGGCGGCATCGGCTCGAAGGGATCGCGCTTGGCGGGCTGACCGGTGAGCGCCAGCGCCCCCATGGTCCGGCCATGGAAGGCACCGTGCGCCGCGACCAGGGTGGACCGTCCGGTGCGACGAGCGATCTTGAAGGCGATCTCGGTGGCCTCGGTGCCGGAGTTGCAGAACAGCACCCGGCCCGACCCGGTGGCGCCGAGCAGATCCAGCAGGGTCTCGGCCAGCGTGATCGCCGGTTCGGTGAGGTACAGGTTGGAGACCTGCCCGAGGGTGTTGATCTGCTCGGTGACGGCGCGCACCACGGCGGGGTGCGCGTGGCCCAGCGCGTTCACCGCGACGCCGCCGACGAGATCCAGGTAACGCCGGCCGTCGGTATCCCACACCTCAGCGCCGGCACCACGGGCCAATGCCAACGGCGGTGTGCCGTAGTTGTCCATCAACGCGGCCTGCCAACGCCGCTGCAAGTCCACAGTAGACATCAGGTCTCCGTCTCGGGTAGCACCATCGTTCCTACTCCCTCGGTGGTGAACACCTCGAGCAGCACCGAGTGCGCCACCCGGCCGTCGATCACGTGGGCCCGTGGCACTCCACCCCGGACTGCGCGCAGGCAGGCCTCCATCTTCGGCACCATCCCAGCGGACAGCGCCGGTAACAGGGTCGCCAGCCGGTCCGCCGTGATCTGGGACAGCAGGCTGGTCCGGTCCGGCCAGTTGCTGTACAGCCCTTCGACGTCGGTGAGCACGACGAGCTTCGCGGCACCCAACGCGACGGCCAGCGCCGCGGCCGCGGTGTCGGCGTTGACGTTGTGCACCACGCCGTCGGCGTCTGGAGCCAGTCCGGAGACCACCGGGATACGCCCGGCATTGACGATGTCGAGCACCGCGTCCGGGCTCACCGCGACCACATCGCCGACCAGTCCCACGTCAACCTGCTCGCCGTCCACGGTGGCGGAGCGCCGGGCGGCCGTGAACAGGTGCGCGTCCTCACCAGAGATGCCGACGGCGAACGGACCGTGCGCGTTGATCAGCCCGACGAGCTCGCGACCCACTTGCCCGAACAGCACCATCCGCACCACGTCGATCGTCTCCGGCGTGGTGACCCGCAAGCCGCCGCGGAACTCCCCTGCGATGCCCAACCGCTCGAACATGGCGTTGATCTGGGGACCGCCGCCGTGCACGACGACCGGACGCAGTCCGGCCAGCCGGAGAAACACCATGTCCTGGGCGAACGCGCACTTCAGCTCGTCGTCGAGCATCGCATTGCCACCATATTTGATCACGACGGTGGTCCCGTGGAAGCGCTGCAACCAGGGCAGCGCCTCGGCGAGTACCGCGGCCTTCTGCCCCGCCGTGTCGATGCGGGTGCTCGTCATGACGAGTACGCGCTGTTCTCCTCGACGTACGCGTGCGACAGGTCCGTGGTGAGGACGGTGGCCTGGCCCGCACCGAGGTGCAGGTCGACCTCCACGGCGATCTCGCGCCCAGACAGGTCGGCCGTGGAGCGATCCGCGGCCCTCGCGCCGCCCTCGCAGAGCAGCACGCCGTTGATCCGGATGTCCAGGCTGTCGGCCCGCACGGTGGCCGGTGAGGTGCCTACTGCGGCCGCGATCCGTCCCCAATTGGGATCGGACCCGAAGAAGGCGGCCTTGACCAGGCTGTCCCTGGCGATTGCGCGAGCTGCGGTGAGCGCGTCGTCCTGCCCAGCCGCTCCGCGAACGGTGATCGAGATTTCCTTGGTGACACCCTCGGCGTCGGCCTGCAGGCCCTTGACCAGTTCGTGGCAGACCTGCTGTACCGCAGCGGCGAACTCCGTCCGATCGGGCACGACTCCCGAGGCTCCGGAGGCCAGCAGCAGCACGGTGTCGTTGGTCGAGCAGGTGCCGTCGATATCCAGGCGCTCGAATGTCTCAGTTGTGGCGCAGTGCAACACCGCATCCAGGGTGGACCCGTCGACCGCGGCGTCGGTGGTGAGCACGCACAGCAGGGTGGCCAGGCTGGGCGCGATCATGCCAGCGCCCTTGGCGAATCCGCCCACCGTCCAGCCCGCACCAGTGATCGCGGCCTGTTTGGGGACGGTGTCAGTGGTCAGCACCGCGGTGGCGGCGGCCAGGCCGGCTTCCGGGGTCGCGGCTAGTTCAGCCGCGGCCTTGTCGACTCCTGACAGCACTGCATCCAGCGGCAGCCGCTCCCCGATCAGCCCGGTGGAGCAGACCGCGACCTCGACCGCTCCGCAGTCCAACACCGTCGCGACCCGCTCAGCGGTGGCATGGGTGTCCTGGAACCCGCCGGGACCGGTGCAGGCGTTAGCTCCGCCGGCGTTGAGGATGACCGCGCGCAGCCGCCGCTCGGTGAGCACCTGTGCCGACCACAGCACCGGCGCCGCCTTGACCTGGTTGCGGGTGAACACCCCGGCCGCCGCTGCGGCCGGGCCGTCATTGACCACCAGTGCCAGATCCAGCCCACCACTGGCCTTGATGCCAGCGGCGATCCCCGCTGCCCGGAACCCGCCCGCTGCAGTGACGCTCATCGCGTTGTCCCTTTCTCATGGGGCGATTCCCCAGGTGGGGAGACCGGTGATTTCGGGAAGGCCCAGCGCCAGGTTGAGGCACTGCACGGCGGCTCCCGCAGTGCCCTTGGTGAGGTTGTCGATCGCACCCACAGCGACCAGCCGCCCGGCGTCGACGTCCACCCCGACCTGTAGCTGCATGGAGTTGGATCCGTGCACGGCTGCGGTGGCCGGCCAGCGGCCTGCTGGCAGCAGCTGCACGAACGGCTCCGCGGAATAGGCAGCGTGGTAGGCGCTCCGGGCCGTCTCGTCGTCGATGCCTGGCCTGAGGACCGCAGTGCAGCTGGCCAGGATCCCGCGTGGCATCGGCGCGAGCACCGGGGTGAACGACACCGTGACGGGCTGGCCGGCGGCGCCGGCGAGGTTCTGGATGATTTCCGGAGTGTGCCGGTGCGCACCGGCCACCCCGTAGACACTGGCCGAGCCCATCACTTCCGACGCCAGCAAGTGGGGTTTGAGGGCTCGCCCGGCCCCCGACGTGCCGGATACCGCGGTCACCACGACATCGGGAGCGATAAGCCCAGCCATGAGTGCCGGAGCCAACGCGAGACTGACCACCGTCGGGTAGCAACCGGGCACCGCGATACGACGCGCTCCGCGCAGCTTCTCCCGCGCTCCTGGCAGCTCTGGCAACCCGTAAGGCCAGGTGCCGGCGTGATCGCCGCCGTACCAGCGCTGCCAGGCCACCGGATCCGCGAGGCGGTGGTCAGCACCGCAGTCGACCACCACGGTGTCCTCGGATAGCTCGGCTGCCAACGCGGCGGAGTGGCCGTGCGGCAGGGCGAGCAATACCGCGTCGTGTCCGGCCAACCGCTGCGCAGTGGTGTCGGCCAGGATGCGCTCGGCGAGCGGGACGAGGTTCGGGTGGTGCTCACCGAGACTGCTTCCGGCGTTGCCGCCCGCGGTCAGCTCGCCGATCTCGATCTGCGGGTGTCCCAGCAGCAGCCGGAGCAGCTCACCACCCGCGTACCCGCTCGCCCCCGCCACTGCGACCCTGAACGCCACCTGGATGATTATGCACGTTAATGCAATTTCATTCAAGGCACGGACATCGCCTCTCTCGGCCGCGGGGCCATGATCACTGTTTGGGTGCCTAGGGCGACACGCACTGTCGTTCTTGGCACCCAAACAGTGATCTCTGCGTAGAACGACTGCGGGGACAACCAGTGCCCGACATACCGGCGACGTGCAGGTTACGAGCGCAGCGTGGCACCGTGTGTCTCGATGGCGGCGGTGACGGCTGCGTCGCGGGCGGCGGTGGCTTCGGCGGCGGTGAGGGTGCGGTCGGGGGCGCGGAACCGTAGGGCGAAGGCCAGCGACCGCTTGCCCGGACCGATCTGGTCACCGGTGTAGACATCGAACAGGCGCACGTCCTCCAACAGCTCGCCGGCACCACGGCGCAGCGTGGTGGTCAGATCGGCGGCCGGCACGGCCGCGTCGACCACCAACGCGATGTCTTGCAGCACCGGCGGGTAGGCCGACACCACCGGGGCGGGGTGCCGGTCGGTCAGCGGCAACGCGTCGAGATCCAGCTCCATCGCACAGGTCCCCGGCGGCAGCCCCAGCGCGTCCACGACGGCGGGGTGCAACTCGCCAGCGAAACCCACCGGCTGGCCGTCGACCTGAAGCTGCGCGCACCGGCCGGGGTGCCACGGCGGCCTCGCGACGGCTCGCACCGCAAGATCGACGTCGACGGCGTGGCCGACCAGGCGGGCGGCCTGCACCGCGTCGGCCCAGGTCACTGACCGGCCAGGCCCCCACCAGCCGGGGCGCTCCCAGTGCCCGGCGAGCACCGTACCGACGTGCAGCGGTTGCGCGGGTAGTGCACCGATCAGCGCGGCGATCTCAGCGTCGCTGGGCCTGCCGAGCACCCATGGGTCCGGCATCGCAGCGGCGTTGGCGTGCGGCTGCACGACTTGGGCCATTGCGTAGAGCGCCACCTCGCGCTGCCCCCGGGCGACGTTGCGGACCAGGGCCTCGAGCAGCCCGGGCAGCAGTGTGGTGGCCAGCTGGTCGCGATCGGATTCCAACGGATTGAGCAGCGCGACGGTGCGGCGCCGCGGATCATCCTCGGGCAGACCGAACGCGTCCCAGGTGCTGGCGGAGACGAATGGGCTGGGCAGCACCTCCACATATCCTGCACCGGCCAGTGCCCGGGAGACCGTCCGCCGGCGGCGCTGGGTGGCGGTGAGCCCGCGTCCGGGCGGTGCTGGGGGGAGTTCGGAAGGGATGGTGTCGTAACCCTCCAGCCTCAGTACCTCCTCGACGAGGTCGGCGGGCTGGGTCAGATCTGGTCGCCAGGACGGCGGGACCACGGTCACTGTGGTGCTGCCGTCGGCCCCGCCCACCTGCACCGCGCAGCCGATCTGAGACAACCGGTGGACCGTCGCGCCGCGCTCGTAGGTTCGTCCGGCGATCCGATCCGGCAGGTCGATCGGCAGCACCACCGGCAGCTGCGCCGAACGGGCACCCACGTCGGTACGCCCCGGCAGGATCTCCCCGCCGCCGTAGCGGGTCAGCAACGTCGCGGCGAGCTCGGCGGCGACCGGCGGCAGGGCCGGATCCACACCGCGCTCGAAACGCCGGGCCGCCTCGCTGGGCAACTTGTGCCGGCGGGCCGCGCGGGCTACCGAGGCCGGGTCCCAGATCGCCGCCTCCAGCAGCAGGCTGGTGGTCTGCGGGCCGATTTCGGTGCTCTCCCCACCCATCACCGCGGCCAGCGACACCGGTCCGGTGCTGTCGCAGATCACCATGTCGTCCGGGTCCAGTTCGCGGCAGACACCGTCCAGCGTGGTCAGCTTCTCCCCCTCGGTGGCCCGCCGAACGACCAGGTCGCCGTCGAGTTTCGTGGCGTCGAAGGCGTGCATCGGCTGCCCGAGTTCGAGCATCACGTAGTTGGTGACGTCCACGGCCAGCGAGATCGGCCGCATCCCGGCCAGCTGCAGCCGCCGGCGCATCCACCACGGTGATCCGGCAGCAGCGTCCAAGCCCGACACCTGGCGGATGAGAAACCGCCGGCAGCCGTGCTGATCCTCGACGCGTACCGGCCAGGCCGCGACCCGAGTCTGTGGTACCTCCAGCAGGCCGGGATCGGCGTAGGCAACGTCGAACGCGATGGCCAGCTCACGGGCCAGCCCGCGCACCGACAAGCAGTAGCCGCGATCCGGCGTGACCGCCAGCTCGATCACCGCATCGTCCAGTCCGAGCACTTCAACGGCGCTGTCCCCGGGAGCCGCGGCATCGCCGGTCAGCACGATGATCCCGGTGTGGTCGTCACCGAGTCTGAGCTCGGCGGCCGAACAGATCATCCCGTCCGAGGTCCGGCCGTAGGCGCTCCGCGCTGCTATCGCGAAATCCCCTGGTAGCACCGTGCCAGGCCGCGCCAGCACCACCAGATCACCCACAGCGAAGTTGGTGGCGCCGCAGATGACCCCGCGCGGCGCCGGCTCGCCATCGTCGACGAGGCAGTACCGGATGGGTTTGGCGAAACCGGTCAGTTCCTCGATCTCCTGCACCCGGCCCACCACGAGCGGTCCGCTGACCGGGCCAGGTTGATGCACCGCCTCAACCTCCAGGCCGGCCCGCACGAACGCGTCGGCGACCTCCACCACGGTGAGACGTTCGGGGAGCGCAACGTGATCACGCAGCCAGGAAACGGGAACGCGCACTGCCCTCAGGCCTCCATTCCGAAAGCGCGGGTGAACCGGACATCGCCCTCGACCATGTCGCGCATGTCGGCGATTCCGTTGCGGAACATCAGGGTGCGTTCGATGCCCATCCCGAAGGCGAATCCCGAGTACACGTCCGGATCGATGCCGCAGGCACGCAGCACATTCGGGTTGACCATGCCGCAGCCACCCCACTCGACCCAGCCCGGGCCGCCCTTCTTCTCCGGGAACCACACGTCGGGTTCGGCGGAGGGTTCGGTGAACGGGAAGAACGAGGGCCGCAAGCGGATCCGCGAGGTGTCACCGAACATCGCTCGCGCGAACGCGTCCAGGGTTCCCTTCAAGTGCGCCATGGTGATGCCCTTGTCCACCGCGAGACCTTCGATCTGGTGGAAGACCGGGGTATGGGTGGCGTCCAGCGCGTCAGTGCGGAACGTCCGCCCCGGGCACACCACGTACACCGGCAGCTCCCGCTCCAGCAGGGCGCGGATCTGCACCGGTGAGGTGTGCGTGCGCAGGACCATCCCGGATCCCTCCGGCGCCACGTAGAAGCTGTCCTGCATGGTGCGGGCCGGATGATCCTTCGGGAAGTTGAGCGCGTCGAAGTTGAACCACTCGGCCTCAAGTTCCGGGCCCTCGGCGACCTCATAGCCCATGGCGACGAACACGTCGGCGATCCGCTCACACAGCGCGGTGATCGGGTGCCGGGCACCGACCGGGACCCGGTCCCACGGCAAGGTGACGTCGACTGCCTCTTCCCGAAGGGTCCTGGAATTCCGCTCGACGGCCAGCGCGGCGCGGCGCTGGTCGAAGGCCGCCTGCACGGCCGTTCGGCTGTGATTCAAACGCTTGCCGGCCTCGGCGCGGGCCTTGGGCGGCAGCGCACCGATCTCGCGCCGGGCGGTCAGCAGCGGCGACCGGTCGCCGAGGTGCGCGGGTTTGACCGCGGCGAGTTCATCGAGGTCAACGGCTTGGGCGAAGGCCTTCTCGGCGTCCTCGACGGCCTGCGCCAGCGCTTCGGGCGTCAGCACGGCGACCTGCTTGGGGTCGTAGGCGTCGTTGGGTCCAGACATAGGGTGCGAACTCCTGGCTTGCGGCGGGCCGCGACGGCGGGCGCCTGCAGTGCCGATCTGCGGTCAGTTCGGTTCCGATCTTAGGTGGTCGGCCCTGGGGGCAGGCCGCCGACGGTGCGCCCGCGCGCTGGCGTACAGGCAGACCGCCGCCGCGGCAGCCAGGTTGAGGCTTTCCGCGCGCCCGTGCAACGGGACCGCGACTGCATGGTCAGCGGCGGCGAGTAGCTCGCGGTCCAGCCCGTGCGCCTCGTTGCCGAACAGCCACGCGGTGGGCGCCGCCAGAGTTCCGGCGTCGACCACGTCGTCGAGGTCGCGACCGGTGCCGGCATCAGCCGCCAGCACCTGCAGCCCGGCCCGCCGGCATTCCGCGATGGCTCGCTGCGGATCGGGCTCCACACCCAGCGCGACGTGGAACACGCTGCCAGTGGAGGCTCGCACGCACTTGCCGTTGTGCGGGTCGACGGCGTCCCCGGCGAACAGGACCGCACCGGCCCCGGCAGCGTCAGCCACCCGGATGACCGTGCCGGCATTGCCCGGGTCAGCGACAGCTACCAGGACAGCGGCCAGCCGGGCGCCGCGCAGCGCGTCGGCCGCAGGCTGCCCCAGCGCGGCGCAGACCGCGACGATGCCCTGCGGTGTTGCCGTTTCGGACAAACCGGCGGCGGCGCGCTCGGTGATCAGGGATACCTGGACGCCGGGAGCTGCCCGCAACTCGGGATGCCGGGTAGCAGCACGCTCGGTGAGAAATAGTTCCAGCACCGATCCATAGCGCAGCGCCTCCCGCACGGCTTGGGAGCCCTCGACGAGGAACCGCCCGGCGCGCTCCCGATCCCGCCGCCGGAGCAGCCCGCGCGCGGCGACCACCCGCGGGGTCCGTTCGGTATAGGGAGCGTCCGGCTGGATCAGGGCGTTCACGGGGTGGCCGGCCACTGCGCTCAGGCGGCGGCGTCGCCGTCCTGGGACACCGGAGCGCTGGCCCCCCGGCTACTCGGCAGGTGCGCCCTGGCGATCTCGACCAGCGCGGTGAACGCAGTGGCGTCGGAGACAGCGAGCTCGGCGAGGTTCTTGCGGTCCACTTCGACTTCGGCAAGGCGCAGTCCCTGGATGAGCCGGTTGTAGGTCATCCCGTTCTGTCGCGCCGCGGCGTTGATCCGGGTGATCCAGAGCTGCCGGAAGTCACCTTTGCGGGCCCGCCGGTCGCGGTAGGCGTACTGCATCGAGTGAAGGATTTGTTCCTTGGCCTTGCGGTACAGCCGGGAGCGCTGGCCACGGTAGCCGCTGGCGGCCTCCAGAGTGGTGCGGCGCTTCTTTTGAGCATTGACCGCTCGCTTGACGCGTGCCACTGGTTCGTCCTGTCGGTCTCGGGGGCGGGGCTAGCCGCCCGGGGTCTTGGAGTCAAGATCAGGGTGAGCCGGGTCAGAGACCGAGCAACCTGCGGATCCGCTTGGCGTCCTGCTTGGCCACCTGGACTACTCCATCCAGTCGACGGGTGACCCTGGAGGACTTCTTCTCCAGCAGGTGGCGCTTGCCGGCACGCTGGCGCAGCAACTTGCCGGTAGCGGAGACTTTCACGCGCTTCGCGGTGCCCCGATGGGTCTTGTTCTTCGGCATGTCCGTCCTCGTCCTGCCGCCTGAGTTAGGGCGGCGGTCAATGCGGTGGCCCAGACGGGCCACCCAGTGTCCTGCACTGTCACTACAAGGCCGCTACTCCGCTGGCTGCTCCACCGGCTCGGTCGAAGTCCGATCGTCCTTGACTCCCTTTGGCTTGTTACGGTGCGGAGCCAGCACCATCGTCATGTTCCGGCCGTCCTGCTTGGCGGAGGTCTCCACGAAGCCAAGTTCCGCGACGTCGTTGGACAGCCGCTGCAACAGCCGGAAACCCAGTTCCGGCCGGGACTGTTCGCGGCCCCGGAACATGATGGTGACCTTCACTTTGTGCCCCGCGTCGAGGAACCGCACAACGTGGCGCTTCTTCGTCTCGTAGTCGTGGGCGTCGATCTTGGGGCGAAGCTTTTGTTCTTTGATGACCGTCATCTGCTGGTTGCGGCGGGACTCACGGGCCTTCTGCGCAGTCTCGTATTTGAACTTGCCGAAGTCCATCAGCTTGCAGACTGGGGGGCGGGCCTGTGCAGCAACCTCTACCAGGTCAAGGTCCGCTTCCTGAGCTAGTCGCAACGCGTCCTCAATGCGGACGATGCCGACCTGCTCGCCATTCGGACCAACCAACCTGACCTCAGGAACGCGGATGCGATCATTGATGCGTGTCTCGACGGTGATGTGGCCTCCTCGGTCGTCATACTCGCGGCGCGACCGAGCGTGTGGAGCCGTGCCTGGTGGCACCCCGGACGCAATGCAGCCCCACATGCCTTTTGGCGTGCGGGGCCCGCAGATCCGACCGATCGACGCACGAGTGTTTAGTCAACACTCGGCGTAACACCGGAAACCCCGTGGGGATTCCGGGACCGGACCCGGCCACCTCGCGGCGGTTCGGGTGGGAGCGCGGGCTCCACTTGCCGTCTCCGCCGGAGCGGAGACTGGTCGCGCGAGCAGCGTAACAGACCTGCACGTCACAGCACACGTCACAGGCCAGGTCAGAGCATATGTCAGAGCCAAGATCACAGGACGCGTCACAGCCGCGGAATGGCACCGGCGGGCGATGGCCCGAGGGTTACCGTCGCGGTGCAGTTAGCGCGCCGGCGACACTCGTTCGGAGAACGCGCAACACGTACCTTCTGTACATGACTGCCGCTGCGCCGCATACGCCGCCAAACCAGGTAGAGGTCACCGTGACCGACGCCCGAGCGAGGCTGCCCGAACTTGTCGATACCGAGATCCGTGACGGCGCCGTGGTGTACCTCACGCGTTACGGCCGCCGAGTCGGCGCTGTGGTGCCAGCCGAGGTTGCCGAGCGGTTCGAACTGTGGGAGGACGCCTACTGGTCACACCGGGCGGCCGAGGTCCTGCAACGTGACGAGCCCACTGTGCCCTGGGAACAGGCAGTGGCTGAGCTAGAGGCTGGCGACGCGGGAACCGGTGCCCGCGCCTGATGAGTCGGTACCGGATCGAGGTCACCCGCGATTCCCTGCGCGCGTTGGCGAAGCTGGACAAACCCGTCCGCCGCCGCGTACAGGTCGCCATCGACGGCCTCGGCGAGTGCCCCCGGCCGTCCGGCGTGATCGCGCTGCAGGGTCTCCGTGGTGCATACCGCCTCCGGGTCGGCGACTGCCGGGTGATCCACACCGTTGATGACAACCGACTGCTCGTCCTGGTCGTCGATCTGGGCCACCGCCGCGAGATCTACCGCGATCCGTGAGGGGTCGCTATGAACCTGCGGCTACGGCGGTTCGGCGACGCCGCGGCGTCGCGTGTTGCACGCCGACGACGGTGCGCAGGAACTGGCCGGTGTAGCTGGTGTCGATGGCGGCGACCTGCTCGGGAGTCCCTTCGGCGATCACGTTGCCACCGGCCGCGCCACCTTCTGGTCCCATGTCGATCACCCAGTCCGATGATTTGACCACATCGAGGTTGTGCTCGATGACGATGACGGTATTGCCCTTGTCGGCCAGCTCGTTGATGACACCGAGCAGCTTGCGGATGTCCTCGAAGTGCAGGCCGGTGGTGGGCTCGTCGAGCACGTAGACGGTGCGGCCGGTGGAGCGCTTCTGCAACTCGCTGGCCAGCTTGACGCGCTGGGCTTCGCCGCCCGACAGCGTCGGCGCGGGTTGACCGAGCCGGACATAGCCCAGCCCGACGTCCACCAGCGTTTTCAGGTGCCGGTGGATTGCGGAGATGGGCTCGAAGAACGTCGCCGCCTCCTCGATCGGCATGTCGAGCACCTCAGCGATGGTCTTGCCCTTGTAGTGCACCTCGAGGGTTTCCCGGTTGTACCGCGCACCACCGCAGACCTCGCACGGCACGTACACGTCGGGCAGGAAGTTCATCTCGATCTTGATGGTGCCGTCGCCGGCGCAGGCCTCGCAGCGACCGCCCTTGACGTTGAAGGAGAACCGCCCGGGCTGGTAACCGCGGACTTTCGCCTCGGTGGTGGCGGCGAAGAGTTTGCGGATCCGGTCGAACACGCCGGTATAGGTAGCCGGGTTGGACCGCGGGGTCCGCCCGATCGGTGACTGGTCGACTCTGACGAGCTTGTCGACGTGCTCCAGACCGGTGACCCGGGTGTGCCGTCCGGGCACCTGCCGGGCGCCGTTGAGCCGGTTCGCCAGCACGGTCGCGAGGATGTCGTTGACCAGCGTGGACTTACCGGAACCGGACACCCCGGTGACCGATACCAGGCAGCCAAGCGGGAAGGACACGTCGATGTCGTGCAGGTTGTGCTCCCGCGCCCCGACCACCGTCAGCCGTCGCGCGCGATCCACCCGGCGCCGGATCGCTGGCACCGGGATGCTCCGCCGGCCCGACAAGTAGGCGCCGGTGATCGAGGTGTCGTGCCGTTCCAGTTCATGGAAGGGGCCGCTGTGCACGACCTGACCGCCGTGCTCCCCCGCTCCGGGACCGATGTCGACCACCCAGTCGGACGCTCGGATGGTGTCCTCATCGTGTTCGACAACGATCAGCGTGTTGCCCAGATCCCGCAGCCTGGTGAGTGTGGCTAGCAGCCGGTGGTTGTCCCGCTGGTGCAGGCCGATCGACGGCTCGTCGAGCACATAGAGCACCCCGACCAATCCGGAGCCGATCTGGGTGGCCAGCCGGATCCGCTGCGCCTCACCCCCGGACAGCGTGGCTGAGGCGCGGTCCAGGGACAGGTAGTCCAGCCCGACGTCGAGCAGGAAGTGCAGCCGAGCCTGGATCTCCTTGAGCACCGCGCCGGCGATCATCGCTTGCCGGGTGTCCAGCGCAAGGCCGTCGAGGAAGGCCGTGGCATCGCGGACCGACAGCGCGGACACGTCAGCGATCGATTTCTTGCCCTGCGTGGTGTGCGACAGCGTGACGGCGAGGATCTCCGGCTTGAGTCGGGTCCCACCGCAAGCTGGGCAGGGCACCTCACGCATGTAGCCGTCGTACTTCTCCCGCATGTACTCCGACTCGGTCTGGTTCATCCGGCGCTCGAGGAACGGCAGGACGCCCTCGAAGGCGGCGTAGTAGGACCGCTCGCGGCCGTAACGGTTGCGGTACCGGACATGCACCTGCACGTCGGAGCCGTGCAGCACAGCCTTCTGCGCGGTGGCCGGCAGCCGTCGCCACGGCATGTCCATCCGGAAGCCGACGGTCTCGGCCAGCGCCTCCAGCAGCCGCTGGAAGTACTCGGCGGTCTGCCCGGTGGACCACGGCGCAATGGCCCCCTCGGCCAGCGACAATTCCTCGTCGGGCACCACCAACTCGGGGTCGACTTCCTTGCGCACCCCGATCCCGGTGCACTCCGGGCAGGCGCCGTAGGGCGAGTTGAACGAA
>JAICHZ010000072.1 GCA_025924655.1 Pseudonocardiaceae bacterium
CATCGCGGGGGGCGGCAACCCGGATCCCCGGCACGATCCCCAGCACCGACAGGTCCCACATGCCGTTGTGGCTGGCGCCGTCATCGCCGGTGATGCCGGCCCGGTCCAGGGTGATCGTGACCGGAGCGTTCAACAGCGCCACGTCCATCAGCAACTGGTCGAACGCCCGGTTGAGGAACGTGGAGTACAACGCCACCACCGGGTGTAGCCCACCCAGCGCCAGCCCCGCCGCGGAGGTGACCGCGTGCTGCTCGGCGATACCCACGTCGAAGCAGCGGTCCGGGAACCGCTTGGCGAACACCGCCAGGCCGGTTGGGCCGGGCATCGCGGCGGTGATCGCAACCAAGTCCGCGCGCACGCTGGCGAGCTTGATGAGTTCGTCGGTGAACACGCTGGTCCAGGAGATACCGGCAGGCACGATAGGGGCACCGGTTTCCGGATCCATCACCTTCACCTGGTGCATCAGCTCGGCAGCGTCGTTCTCCGCGGGCAGGTAACCGTTACCCTTGCGGGTGACCGCATGCACGATCACCGGGCCACCGAAGTCCTTCGCCCGGCGCAGCGCTGATTCCATGGTGCTCAGGTCGTGGCCGTCAACCGGGCCGAGGTATTTCAGGCCGAGGTCTTCAAAGAGGATCTGCGGGGTCAGAGCGTCTTTCAGCCCTCGTTTGGCGGCGTGCAACCCAGCATAGATCGCCCGGCCCACCACCGGAGTGCGCACCAGGGCTTCCTTACCGGTCTGCAGCACCCGCTCGTAGCTGGGCTGCAACCGCAATGTGGACAGATGATCGGCGAAACCGCCGATGGTGGGCGAGTAGGAGCGACCGTTGTCATTGACCACAATGATCACCGGTCGGTTCTTACCGGCGGCGATGTTATTCAGAGCCTCCCAGCACATTCCGCCGGTCAGCGCACCGTCTCCAACCACCACGACGACGTGTCGGGCTGGCCCGGACGGTGCGCCGGGCTGAGCGCGAGAGTGGGCGAAGGCTTTGGCCAGCCCGTCGGCGTAGGACAGCGCGGCCGACGCGTGGCTGGACTCAACCCAGTCGTGCTCACTTTCGGCTCGGCAGGGGTAACCGGACAATCCGCCTCGCTTGCGCAACCGGTCGAATCCCGCTGCGCGTCCCGTAATGATCTTGTGTACGTACGCCTGGTGGCCGGTGTCGAAGATCACTGGGTCGTGCGGAGAGTCGAACACTCGATGTACGGCAAGGGTTAGCTCCACCGCGCCCAGGTTCGGACCGAGGTGCCCTCCGGTGCGCGACACCTTCTCGACGAGAAACCTGCGGATCTCCCCGGCCAGCTGGGCCGCAGCCGCCAGATCTAGGCGCTTGACGTCCAGCGGGCTGTGCACCGACTGCAACAAGGTCACGAATCCCCCACTCGGTCATCCGAAAGACGCGCGGCCGGTCGCGATGGCGACCGGCCTCCCCACTCTAGGAGAGACCTCCGATACCGGCGCGGCCATGCTCGGCTGAAGGTGGAACGCGATGATCATCGAAACCGAGCCGTAGCGGTGCAAGTTGCACGGTCACGCCTCAACTTCGGTGATCATGGCCTCGCGAAGCGGGAATGCCACCGGCCTCGCCACTGTCGCCGCCGGGTACCAACAACGCGACGCATTCGATGTGGTGGGTCATCGGGAAGGCGTCCAGCGCCCGCACCGCCAGCAGCCGGTACCCGCACTGGAGGTAGGCCGCGACGTCTCGAGCCAACGCCGCCGGATCACAGGCCAAATGGATGATCCGTGCAGGTCCGCGGTCCGCCACCGCTGCGGCCACTTGCCGGCCGGCCCCCCGCCGGGGAGGGTCCAGCACCACCACCTCCGGGGTTCCGGGTAGCTGGGCGAGCACGTGTTCCACCCGGCCATGGACGAAGCCCACCTGGCCGAGGTCAGCCAGCGCCGCAGCGCCGTCAGCCACTGACCGCCGGGATGCCTCCACGACGGTCACCGACCCGGTTCGCCCCACCTGACCGGCCAGCACCGAGGCGAACAAGCCCACTCCGCCATAGAGGTCCCACACCGTGGCGCCCAGCGGCGCGGCGGCCCACTCCCCCACCAGCGTCGCCAACGCGTCCGCCGCGGCGGGATGCACCTGCCAGAAACTGCGCGCGGACAGTTCCCAGCTTCGGCCGACAGCGTGTCGTACGACACGCCCGCTGCCGTGCAGCTGTTTCGGCGGTCCGCCGGCCGGCAGCTGCGCCACGTGTACCCGACTGGAATCCTCAGCGACCACCTCAAGCTCCGCGCCCGGGTGCCAACGCCGGGAGAGCACTCCGTCCAGAGAACCCGGCATTGCGAGCGGGCAGGCGGGCACCGGCAGCACGGTATGGCTGCGGTGGACCCGGAAACCGGGCTGCCCTGTCTGGTCCACCGCCAGCCGGGTTCGGGTCCGCCAGCCCAGCGAGCCGCCGGGCAGCTCCTGCACCGTCACCGCGACGTCCAGCCCGGCGATCCGGAGTAGCTGCTCGGCCACCACCTGTGCCTTGAGCTCGCGCTGTAGCGCAGCGTCGACATGCTGGAAATCACAGCCGCCACAGCCGCCGGGGCCCGATGCTGGACACGGTGGTGCCACCCGTCCGGCCGCCGGTTCGAGCACCGCTACCGCGTCGGCCCGGCAGTAAGATCCGCCGCGGTCCTCAGTCACCACCGCCCGGACCCGCTCCCCTGGCAACGCATGCCGGACGAAGATCACCCGACCCTCATGCCGGGCCACGCAGAACCCACCATGGCCTACCCGCCCGACGGTGAGCTCGAGTTCGACGGCCCCCGCCGGATCTACCGCGTCGGCGGTCACGGCCGGTCCACTCCGCGCGGCGGGGGGGTGGCCGCGGCCGCTGGTGGGCCGCCGGCCGGGGTGCTGTTGCCAGGGGTGGTGTGTGACTTGGCGGTGCGATCGGTATTCATCCCCCAGCGCACCGCGCCCGGGGTGACCTCCTCCCGTTGCGCAACCCGGTTGGAAGAACTCGCCTGCCACGGGACGCTCGTCACCATCACGCCCGGCTCGAACAGCAGGCGGGCCTTGATCCGCAGGGCACTCTGGTTGTGCAGGATCTGCTCCCACCAGTGGCCCACGACATACTCCGGGATGAACACTGTCACCACGTTACGGGGGTTGTCCGAGCGAGCCCGCTTGACATAGTCGATCACTGGCTTGGTGATCTCCCGGTACGGCGACTCGACCACCTTCAGCGGCACCGGTAGCTCGCGCGCCTCCCACTGGGCGACCAGATCTCGGGTACTCGCGTCGTCGACGTTGACGGTGACCGCCTCCAGCACGTCAGGCCGGGTAGCCCGGGCGTAGGCGAGGGCTCGAAGGGTCGGCAGGTGCAGGGTGGCAACCAGGACGATCGCGTGGTTGCGCGACGGCAACACGGTATCGACCTCCCGGGGCACCAACTCGGCCGATACCCGGTCGTAATGCTTCCGGATCGCCCGCATCACCAAGAAGATCGCCACCATGGCCGCGATCGCGATCCAGGCACCCTGGGTGAACTTGGTTGCCAACACGACCAACAGCACTGAGCCGGTCATCACGAGTCCCAGCAGGTTGATCGCTTGCGAACGCCGCATCCGGCGACGCTGGGCCGGCTCCGGTCCGAGAGCCAGCAGCCGGTTCCAGTGCCGCACCATGCCGGTCTGGCTCAAGGTGAACGAGACGAACACCCCGACGATGTAGAGCTGGATCAGCCGGGTGACCTCGGCGCCGAATGCGATCACTAGGACAGTTGCCCCGCTGGCCAGGAAGATGATGCCGTTGGAGAAGGCCAACCGGTCACCTCGAGTGTGCAGCTGGCGAGGCAGGTAGCGGTCCAGCGCCAGGATCGAGCCCAACACCGGGAAGCCGTTAAATGCGGTGTTCGCGGCCAGCGCCAGGATCAGCGCGGTGACCGCGGTGATGAAGTAGAACGCCGGCGGGAAGCCGTCGAAGACCGCCTGCGCGAGCTGCGCCACCAATGTCTTCTGCGCATAGCCGTGCGGTGCGCCGATCAGCTGTCGCGCCGGATCATCGGCCATCTTCACCCCGGTGAGCTGGGCCAGCACGATCAGACCCATCAGCATGGTCACCGAGATGCTTCCGAGCAGCAGCAGGGTGGTGGCCGCGTTGCGGGACTTCGGCTTCTGGAAGGCCGGCACCCCGTTACTGATCGCCTCCACGCCGGTGAGTGCGGCGCAGCCGGAGGAGAACGCCCGCAGGACGAGGAACACCAGCGCGACACCGACGAGTTGGCTGCCCTCACCCCGCAACCCGAAACTCGCTGACTCCGCGCGGAGCGGCTCACCGAGCAGCAGCACCCGGATCAACCCCCAGGCGAGCATCGCGATGATACCGATCATGAAGGCATAGGTGGGAATGGCGAACGCCGTGCCGGATTCCCGGATCCCCCGCAGGTTGGCTGCGGTCAACACAATGATTGCGGCCACCGCGAAAGTCACCTTGTGGGTAGCGACGAAGGGCAGCGCCGAGCCGATATTCGATGCCGCTGAGGAGATCGATACGGCGACCGTGAGCACATAATCCACCAGCAACGCGCTGGCCACCACAAGCCCCGCGGTACCGCCCAGGTTCGCTGTCGCGACTTCGTAGTCCCCGCCGCCCGAGGGGTACGCCCGGACGTTTTGCCGGTAGCTGGTGACCACCACCAGCATGACCACCGCGACCGTGAGCCCGACCCACGATGCGAACGAATATGCCGAAATCCCCGCGACCGACAAGACGAGGAAGAGTTCTTCAGGGGCGTAGGCGACCGACGACAGTGCATCCGACGCGAAGACCGGCAGCGCGATGCGCTTGGGCAGTAGTGTATGGGCCAGGCGTTCGCTGCTAAACGGCCTGCCGACAAGAATCCGTTTGACCGCCGTCGCGAGCTTCGACACCCGCAAAGCCTACGGCCGAGTGGCAGCCCGGCGGAGGATGGCAGTGGCATCGGCGATACGGTTTTGGCGAGTACCTTCTTGGCACCACCGACCCGGGAGTGACCGCGTGCATGTGGTGATCATGGGTTGTGGCCGGGTGGGTGCTGCGCTGGCCATGGCCCTGGAACGGCTCGGCCACGATCTGTCGGTGATAGACCAAAATCAGCAGGCGTTCCGCAGGCTCGGCGCTGACTTTCACGGCCACCGGATTCGCGGTATCGGCTTTGATCGCCAAGTCCTCAGCGAGGCCGGAACCGAGCGGGCTGGTGCGTTCGCCGCAGTGTCCAATGGCGACAACTCCAACATCATCGCTGCTCGGGTCGCCCGAGAGACCTTCGGCGTGAACCATGTCGTCGCGAGGATTTATGACCCGAAACGGGCCGCGGTCTACGAGCGACTTGGTATCCCGACCGTGGCCACGGTGCCGTGGACTACTGACCGGTTGATGCGAATGCTGCTGCCCGATGGCGTGGCGGCTGCGTGGCGCGATCCGTCGGGCACGGTGGCGGTGCTGCAGCTCCCGCTACACGAGGGATGGGCCGGACGCACCATAGGTGACCTGGAGGAACACATCGGCGCGCGGATCGCCTTCATCGTCCGATTCGGGACCGGGGTGCTGCCCAACCACAACACCGTGGTGCAGGCCGAAGACCAAGTCTACGCCGCCGCTATCTCCGGCACCGTCACCGATGTCACCACCGCGGCAGCCACCGTGCCGCTCAACGACTAATTCCTCGAGCCTGACCTGGGAGCCGCCATGCGCGTGACCATCGCCGGAGCGGGCGCGGTGGGCCGGTCCATCGCGACTGAGCTGCTCGAGTTCGGCCACCAGGTGATGCTCATCGAACGAGATGCTGATCAGTTTGATCCGCACGAAGTCGAGGGCGCCGAATGGGTGCTCGCCGATGCCTGCGAGTTGTCCTCGCTGGAGGACGCCGGGCTGGAGCACTCCGATGTGGTGATCGCGGCGACCGGCAACGACAAGGTCAACCTGGTGGTCTCGCTACTGGCCAAGACGGAGTTCGCGGTACGTCGGGTGGTGGCCCGGGTCAATGACCCGCGAAACGAATGGCTGTTCAACGAGTCCTGGGGGGTGGATGTCGCGGTATCGACGCCGCGGATGCTCGCCGCGATGGTCGAGGAAGCGGTCTCCGTCGGTGACCTCGTGCGGTTGATGACCTTGCGGCAAGGGCAGGCGAACCTCGTCGAGGTCACGCTGCCCGCGGACACCCCGCTGGCCGGGTTGCCGGTACGGCAGTTGCAGTTGCCTGTCGACGCCGCGCTGGTCACCATCCTGCGGGGCGGCCGGGTGATCGTTCCGCAGGGCGACGATCCCCTCGAGGGCGGGGACGAGCTGCTCTTCGTCGCTGTGGCAGAGGTGGAACCCGATGTACGGGCGGCGCTGGATCGTCGCCGGAGCTAGCTGGTCGCCGCCGCGACTCGGACGGCCCGCCGGATCGCCCAGATGGTCACCAATGCGGCCACCGCTGTCAGCGGCAGGCCCATCGCCAGCCGGGCCACCCCGAGCCAGTCGGTCTCTTTTACGTTGTACAGGTAGTGCTGGACACCGAAACGGGCCAGCAAGAACACCGCCCAGACCACGGTCGCCACGTCGAAGCCGGCCCGGGCGCGGCGGTCGGTTCGCCAGCCGAGGCCTGAGCCGTTGAGCGCTGACCACAGCACGCCGACCAACGGACGGCGGACTACCACCGACAACGTCAGCACCAGCCCCGCTACCAGGCTGTACCAGATGCCGTAGAGGAAAAAACCCCGTGCTTCCCCCGTGCGGTAGGCGATGAAGGCACAAACAGCTACCCCGAGGATCCCGGAGACGGCCGGCTGGAGTGGCTCCCGGCGGATCAGCCGCCATACCCCGATCGCGATCGCGACCCCTAAGGACGCCCAGATCGCCGCTTGCAAGCCGGCGAACGGATTCACCGCGACAAAGGCCACCGCGGGCACGGCCGAGGACACCAGTCCCCCGACACCGCCCATCTGCTCCAGCAAGGTTGGAGTGCGCTTCGGCTCAGGTAAGGACTGGTTCATGAACTCCGCTGCAGCTCGTAGTAGGGGTTGTAGAGAACCTTGCGGCCGTTGCGGACGGCGATTCGGCCGGACGCCTTGACAGTTCGTCCGGGTTCGATGCCAGGAATCCGCCGCCGGCCCATCCACACCAAGGTAATCGCCTCCGAGCCATCGAACAGCTCGGCCTCCAGAGTAGCCGCCGCCGCTCGAGGGCAGTGTTCCACGCTGCGCAGCCGGCCCAGAACGGTGACGGCCTGGCCGGAGCAGCATTCGCTGGCGCGCCGTGCACCGGCCTGCTCAACACAGCGCGATAGATCCTCGGCGTCGAGTTCGGCAGTGTCGCTGGTGAGCTTACGGACGAGTCGCCGCCAGTAGCCGGGCGCCGCTCCGGTCATGTCCATCTCCGGACTGCGATCTCGGGTACCTCGACGGACCCACTCGACCACCAGCGTAGCTCGATCGCGACGTGATTCCGCTTGACCACAGCCGATGTCGCCCATCTGTGGTTCCCGCTTCTCAACCGATGTTCCAGGTGTCGTCTCAGGTTGATCCCTCAGCCGCCATCGGCCGCGGCGTTGACCAGCTCGGCGGTCGCCTGCTTGAGTTGCTCGCCCAGCGGTCCGGGCAGTTGCAGCGGCAACGGGCTGCGCACCGGCAGTGCTTCAGAACCTCGGACCACCACGGTATGCCGGACCAGGTCACGCAGCAGCGAGATTCGAGCCTCGGAGTGCTCGGCGGTGCCCACAGCGACACCGCGGAGCATCCACCGTGGGCCGTCCACCGCCAGGAACCGCAACACCCCCTGCTCGGTCACCGCCTCAATCTCGTCTCCCCACTCGCCGTTGACCCGCCCGACCCGGCCACCATCGGCTCGGAGTCTGGCGACCAGCTCGGGGGCGACCTCGCGCCATAACCCGCCGCTGCGGGGAGCCGCGAACGCGGTGATGGTGAACTGACCGATGCCGGTGATCAAGTGCACCGCACGCACCGGACCGGACCTGTCCACCTCGACTTGAAGTTGCGCGCCGTCTGGCATCGGCAACCGCAGTGAGCCGAGATCGAGCCTGATCCACCCGTCATCGGGCGCCTCATCCGCGTCGTAGGGCCCGAACCCGGACCCTCCGTCGACGATGCTCTCGGTAGCACTTTGAGCACCATGCGGAACTTGGTCGGGCGCCTCGATGCCACCCGGCGGCGGTGTCGGGTCTTGGGCCCTGCTGCGACGTCCGAACACTGCTAGCACTCTCCCTGCTGTGTGATCCGGCCTTGCTGGCAGGTCCCCGTTGAGCCGTAACCGTTCGTTCCCCGCAGGGACTGCGGTAGCGCGGTGACCTCACGAAAAACGGCACGCTCCACCCGCTGCACAACCAGTTGCGCGATCCGGTCCATCCTGCGCAGCACTGCAGGCTCGCGCAGGTCATGATTGACCAAGCAGACTCGCAGCTCGCCCCGGTAGCCGGCGTCGATGGTGCCCGGCGAGTTGATGACCGCCAACCCCGCCTGCGCCGCCAACCCTGAACGGGGATGAACGAACGCCGCATAACCACTGGGCAGCGCGATCGCGATGCCGGTACCCACCACGGTTCGCTCACCAGGGGCAAGCACCACATCCCGGGTGGTGACCAGATCGGCTCCGGCGTCGTCGATGTGTGCGTATGCCGGCACTGGCACCTCAGGATCCAGCCGGGTTAGCAGGACTTCGAGGGGAGACGGGGACACGGCGCGCGAGACTACCCTCAGTCTGGTGCCCGATCGTGAAGCCCCCGGCCAGCACTCATCCGACGTCCTGCCGGTGTTCAATGAGCGTCTCGCCGTACCGCTGTGGTGGTGGCCGCTGGGTTTCGGCGTGGCGACGCTGCTGGCGGCTGAGGTCCATATGGGGTATCCAGGGGTACGCGCCTGGCTGCCATACCTGTTGACAGTGCCGCTGACCTGCGTCGTGCTGTGGCGGATGGGTCGGCACCGGGTTGCGCTGCGCGGCGGCGAGCTGTGGGTAGGCCCGGCGCACGTCCCGGTCGGCCAGCTGGGGCAAGTCCAGGTGATTCCCCCGGATGCCAAGCGGCGCGTGCTGGGTCCGGATCTGGATCCAGCAGCGTTCGTGCTGCACACCGGATGGGTCGGCCCGGTGTTGCGGGTCACGCTCACCGATCCAGCCGATCCCACCCCGTACTGGGTCTTCAGCGTTCGCCATGCTGAGCAGCTCGCTGCGTTGCTCCGGGCCCACACTGACGAGGTGCCCCATGGCAACGCCGGGCCACGCTCACCTAGCCGGTAACAACCACTGGGCAGGGCAACTGGTCAAGCCGCGCAGTCCCGGCACACCATCCGTCCGTTGCGCTGTTCAGCCAGCCTGCTGCGGTGATGGACGAGGAAGCAGCTCGAGCAGGTGAACTCATCAGCCTGCTTGGGCAGCACTCGAACGATCAGCTCCTCGCCGGACAGGTCGGCGCCGGGCAACTCGAAGTTCTCCGCGGACTCCGACTCGTCGACGTCAACCGCACCTGATTGAGCCTCGTTCCGTCTCGCCTTAAGCTCGTCTAGCGAGTCCTCGACAAGCTCATCCGCCTCGCTCCGCCGCGGAGCGTCGTAGTCGGTAGCCATGATTCCCACCCCTGAGTCGTACGGGTCGCACCGCAGCACAAACGCACAAGCATGCCAATTTGTGCCCGAGACGTCGGTCACACTCCGACGCTTCGGTCATAGCGCTGGCGCGCGCCCTACCGTGAGCCCCTCTGCGGCGCCAGAGCGGCGAGAGACTAGCTCGCCAACCAGTGCAATGCGCGCATTTCTCCGGCGTGTCCTGCCAGTTTCGCGTCGGTGTCGCCGCTCGCCTCGCCGCCAACTGGGCGAACCGGACGCGGACACGCCGCAGTGGGCTGCGCTGATCCCGCCTCACATCTACCCTCAAATGCAGGGACTGGCCAGGTCAAGGGCCAGGGAGGGCGGGGCCGTGGCTGCGGTGGGCTCGTCGAGCGGGCGGAAGCAGGGCTACCGCACTCGCAGGCCGATTCGTGCCCTGCTGCTCGTGGTGATTCTCGGCAGCGCGGCCGGGTTGATCTGGCTCAACGTGCTGCATCAGACGGACAACGGCTGCCCGACGCCCGCAGCAACCGGCCAAAAGCTCCCGACCAACGGCCTCGATGCAGTGTCACCTGCGCCGCCCCAATTCACCCGAGTGAGAGTGCTTAACGCCAACGGCAGGCTTGGCGAGGCGACCATCGTCGACAGCGCGCTGGCTCACCTGGGGTTCGCCTCCGCCACTCCCGCCAACGATCCGCTGCACCCCGATTTGGATCTACGCTGCTACGGTGAGATCCGCTTCGGTGCCGCTGGACAGGCCGCAGCGCGAACGTTGAGCCTGGCGGTGCCCTGCGCCGAGCTCGTCCGCGATGTCCGGCCCGACTCGGACGTCGACCTGGCTCTGGGTACCAGATTCACCCTTCGACCTAACGACGCGGCCCGCACCGCCCTGCTGGACTCGGCCGGCCTCGGGCCACTCAGGCAAGTTGTACCGCCTCATGGTGGTCTGGCTGCCCAGGCCGGACCACCTGACACGGCCAGCATCCAGCCGGCGGTTCCCGTGGTCGATCCCAGCCTCCTGCGCCGGGCGCGTCAGGTGGCGTGCTGACGGCTCAGACGGCGTCAGCGCCGCACTGCGCCATCAGCTCCGCCAGCGAGTCGACGATCCCTGGCGTCGCCGCCAAGAGGAAGTCTGATCCGCGCGGGGGCAACCGGACCACCGCGCCCGCCTCGGTAGCGATCAGCGCACCGGCCGCCCAGTCCCAACGGTGCAGGCCGTGCTCGGCGAAACCGTCCAACCATCCGGACGCGACGGAGCACAGATCCAAGGCAGCCGATCCCGCTCGCCGCAGATCGCGAATCTTCGGCAGCATGCCGGCTACCATGGCGGCCTGCCGGGCCCGTCGCTCCGACCGGTAGGAGAAGCCGGTGCCAATCAGCGACAGCTCCAGCTGGGTAGCCCCGCTGACCCGCAGTGCGACCCCATCGCAACGTGCCCCGCCGCCTCGCGCTGCGCTCCACAGCCGACCCGCAGCGGGCTGTCCCACCGCCGCGGCCAGCGACTGCCCGTCACGCTGCACCGCTACCGAGACCGCATACCAGGGCAGCCCATAGAGGTAGTTCACCGTGCCGTCGATGGGGTCGACGACCCAGCACAGGCCGCCAGTCGTCGATCCCTCGCCGCCCTCCTCCTCACCCAGCACCGGCTCACCAGGCCGCCACTGCGCGAGCAGCCGCCGGGCCAGCCGCTCGGCCGACCTATCTGCGGCGGTGACCACGTCGGTGTCGCTGGTTTTGGTTTGCACCTGATCGGCGCCCGCAAGCCGCATCCGCAACACCAGGTCGCCGACCTGTTGGGTTACCGCCACGGCGGTGGCCCGCAACTGCTCGACATCGTCGGTTCGAACGCTCGACACCGAGCCATCCGACCACACCTCGGCCGCGCGGTTCGGGCTAGGGTCAGATCCGACCGGCGGCCCTTGCGGCGGGCGATCAGGAGAGGACGCGGATGGCCAGAACACCCGGGTTCGGGGTGGACATCGGGGGGTCCGGCATCAAAGGATGCACGGTGGATCTGCGCAGTGGGTCGCTGGACGAGCAGCGAGTCCGCCTTCCCACTCCTGTGCCTGCCACGCCGACCGCGGTGGCGGAGCTGGTCGCCGCCATCACTAACGAGTTCGGCTGGCACGGCCCGATGGGAGTCACGCTACCCAGCGTGCTCAAGCGCGGCATCGCCCTTACCGCTGCACATCTAGATCCCGCGTGGAAGGGCTTGGCCGCAGATAAATTGTTCTCCGAGTACTGCCGCGTGCCAGTCGTCGTCCTCAACGACGCCGACGCGGCCGGGCTGGCCGAGATGCGGTTCGGCGCCGGCCGCGACCACGACGGAGTGGTCCTGCTGCTCACGTTCGGGACCGGCATCGGCAGCGCGCTGTTCGTCGATGGAGAGCTGGTGCCCAACACCGAACTGGGCCACCTGCAGGTCGATGGCGTTGATGCCGAGATCCGCGCCGCCGCCTCAGCCCGGGACGACGAAGAACTGTCGTGGGCGGATTGGGCCGCCCGAGTGTCGCGCTACCTGCAGGTACTGGAAGGTCTGATGTGGCCGGATCTGATCATCGCGGGCGGCGGGGTGAGCAAGAAGGCCGACAAATGGTTATCCCTGCTGGAGTGCCGAACCCCCGTGGTGGCGGCCGCTTTGCGCAACGATGCCGGCATCGTCGGTGCGGCAGCAGCCGCCGCAGAGGGTCGCGTGCGATAATCGCGTTGGCGCGTATCCCCGTGCGCGATGGGCGCCGTTACAATGCAGAGTCGTACACTGGAACGCAGCACCGTCCCCGAGCACCCTGGATCGCACCGTCGGAATCCGGCAAGCCGCCGTGATTGTCGGCACTGGCTCCAGCGGCGGGCTCGCCGACGGGGGCCCGATTCCCGCACCGCGCCCGAACACCGACTTTTTCGAAAGGCCGTCCGTGGCAGCCGCAGAACCCGCATCCCATCGCGCCGCAGCCTCGAACTCCGCAGCCTCGAACGCCGCTGCTTCGAACGCCGCAGCGATGAACTCGACAGCGTTGAGCTCCACTGCCTCACGTTCCGGGACTGATAAGAAACCCGCCGCCCGCAACGGCGTCGCACGCACCCGCGCGAAATCCACCAGCAGCACCACCAAGGCGGGTACCAAGGCCGCCGCCGCGGCTAAACCCGCGACCAGCGCAGCAGGGGCCCCGGACAGCGGCTCACCGGGAGTCGAGCCCGGGGTCGACATCGAGAGCGGCCCCGCTGCCGAGGATCTCGCCGAGGTCGAGGTCGAGGTCGAAGAGATCACCGTGGACGCCGAGGAGCCGGAGGCGCCCAGTGGCCCCGGTTCGGAAGACTTCGTCTGGGACGAGGAGGAGTCCGAGGCGCTGCGCCAAGCCCGCAAGGACGCCGAACTCACCGCCTCGGCTGATTCGGTACGCGCGTATCTCAAGCAGATCGGCAAGGTCGCTCTGCTCAACGCCGAGGAGGAGGTGGAGCTCGCCAAGCGCATCGAGGCCGGGCTCTACGCCGCCGAGCGGGTGCGCCGGGCAGAGGACGTCACCGAAAAGCTTTCACCGCAGCTGCGCCGGGATCTGCGTTGGATTGTCAGAGACGGCGAGCGCGCCAAGAACCATCTGCTGGAAGCCAACCTTCGCTTGGTCGTCTCCCTGGCCAAGCGCTACACCGGCCGTGGGATGGCATTCCTGGACCTGATCCAGGAGGGCAATCTGGGTCTGATTCGCGCGGTGGAGAAGTTCGACTACACCAAGGGTTACAAGTTCTCCACCTACGCCACCTGGTGGATCCGCCAAGCGATCACCCGAGCGATGGCCGACCAGGCCCGGACCATCCGGATCCCGGTGCACATGGTCGAGGTGATCAACAAGCTGGGCCGCATCCAGCGCGAGCTGCTTCAAGATCTCGGCCGCGAACCCACTCCGGAAGAGCTGGCCAAGGAGATGGATATCTCCGCGGAGAAGGTGCTGGAGATCCAGCAGTATGCCCGCGAGCCCATCTCGTTAGACCAGACCATCGGCGATGAAGGCGACTCGCAGCTCGGCGACTTCATCGAGGACTCCGAGGCCGTCGTCGCGGTCGATGCAGTCTCATTCACTTTGCTGCAGGATCAGCTGCAGTCGGTACTGGCCACGCTGTCCGAGCGAGAAGCCGGTGTGGTGCGGTTGCGATTCGGCCTCACCGACGGTCAACCGCGCACCCTCGATGAGATCGGGCAGGTGTATGGGGTGACCCGAGAGCGCATCAGGCAGATCGAATCCAAGACCATGTCCAAGCTGCGCCACCCCTCCCGCTCTCAAGTCCTGCGCGACTAC
>JAICHZ010000073.1 GCA_025924655.1 Pseudonocardiaceae bacterium
CGATGGGCTTCGTCGGGCCGGAAAAGGGCAAGCTACTCGAAGGGCTCGGCGTCGACTACGACGTGCGCGGCAATGTCGCGCGCGACGCGTCCTTCATGACCAGCGTGCCGGGCGTCTTCGTCGCCGGAGACATGGGGCGCGGGCAGTCGCTGATCGTGTGGGCCATCGCCGAAGGCCGCTCCGCCGCCGCCGGCGTGGACCGCTACCTCACCGGCCGCGACGTCCTCCCCGCCGCCATCGCCCCCACCGATCGCCCCATGGCCTAGAGGACATTTCAATGAGGTGAGTCGGGCAACTCGAGGTCGGCGAGCAGCAGGGCGTGGTCGCTGCCCGCAGCCGTAGCGTCGTCGGCCAGGCGCTGGACGTCGAGCACTGTGAAATCGGGGGTGGCCCACAGGTGGTCGTCATCGGCGTTGAGAACGTGGTTCAGATGGTGAACCGGGCCCGGACCCAACAGCGGATCCGCGCTGTCGGGTACCCGGGGACCAGCGTCGATGCCGAAGATCACCGGGCCGGGCACATCGGTGAGCCAGCTAGCGATCCCAGCGTGAAACGCCTGCTGTAGTGCGACAGCGGGCACGCCAGACGGTTGGCGACCGTGGAAACTGCATACGGTCAGCAGGTCGCCGGTGGACAATGCCACTTGGGCCGCCACCGTCCGCCACAAGAACCCGGGCCGCGCCGGATCGCTGATGTCAAACGGTGCCTGATCCAGCACCTCGGCATCGATCAGCGCCGTGCTCGAAACCCCGAGCACGGCGCATCCCAGCCGGTACTCGCTGGCCCTCGGTTTGCACAGGTCAGTAGACAGAGCTCCCCAGTAGAACTGCCTGGCCTTGCGGTGCATCCGCTCGTGCGCGGACGGGTGCGGCAGCAGCGCGCGGTAGACCGACCGGCCGATCTCCTGGAGCAGCACCAGGTCAGGCTGCAGCCGGCGTAGCAGCTCGACCTTGGCGTCCAGCAGTCCGGTCGGCCGGGAATCGACGTTCCAGCTCACCACCCGAATGCGCACCGGCGTTACTGCCCCGCACCAGGAGCCCGGTACTCCGCGACCCGGTGGATCTCGGGAACGAATCCCCACACCGATCCCAACCGCCCGAGCTCGAAGTCTCCGCTAGCCCGCTTGCGATAGGACGCATCGAGGATCGGGCGTTCATCGATACCTTGGGTTATTGCCAGGCACGGCGACCGGTAGGCGCAGGTCGAACAGTTCTCCCAGGACGGGTTCGGGTACATCCGCAGTGCCGGATCCGTCATATCCTGAATTTCCAGCGCTATGGCGGTGCCGTGCCGGGCGATTTCCAGCTCAGCCCGCGGGATGTGGGTGCGACGGAATGACTCAGTGGTCCGCTGTGTCGTGATCCCACCAGGCCCCGGCACCGCCCGCACGTTGACCTTGGGCTTGCCTGCGGCCGGCACCGCAGCGCGCATCTCGTTGTGGATGGTGCCTTCGAGTTGGGCCAGAAAGTGCAGCTGCCACGCCCAGCTCCGGGTCAGCGCCTGCTCGTCGAGCCGCAGCTGGTCAAGCTCCGGCCACTGCGGACCGGTGACGATCCGGTGCTCGACTAGCCAGTACAACTCATGGTCGTCGATCACCACGAGGTCGATCCGCACCCGGAATTGCAGTGGCCGACCATCCGGAGTGATCAGACCATTGTCCGCGTCGGCTGGGTCGGGCAAAGCGATGTCGAACTGCGAGGCGACCTGGATCGGGGTGAAACGGTCGACATCACTGGCCCATTCGAAATAGCGCTGGAGTATGCCGCTGCCCAGCTCCAGATGCTGCTCCCAGTCCTGGACCTGGTCAGCGGATAACTCACGGGTCTGGGTGTAAGCATTTCGCTGGCGGCGCATCGACTTCTCGAAGCCGGCGACGGCCAGCGGCCGCACGATCGCCCGGCTCCAGTCCCACATGCCGGGGAAGTAGTAGACATCGAGCGCGTCGTGGATCGCTTCGCCGAGGTCGAAGACCTGCGCCGGCTCGATCCGCTCGTAGTCCTGCCGTTCCCGCGCGCCGAGGTCCCAGGCCCGGCGGCACTGCCGGAACAGTCGGCTCTCCCACGGTCTGGCCACATAGTTCACGCTCACGGCCACCTCCTGCCGCCCGCATCCGAACTTCGAGCGTACCGTGACCAAAGCCCTGCATCCTGGTCGATCTGGGCGATCGTGACGCGTCGAGCAGGGCCGGAGCCGGGATCCGCACCCTCGACCCCCCTGCCCTAGCCCACGCCTAGGTGGCGGGCGATGAGGATGCGTTGGACTTCGCTGGTGCCTTCACCTATTTCGAGGACCTTGGCATCGCGGTAGAAGCGGGCTACCGGATACTCGTTCATAAATCCGTACCCGCCGAAGACTTGGGTGGCGTCCCTAGCGTTGTCCATCGCCGCATTCGAGGATACCAGCTTCGCGATGGCGGCCTCTTTCTTGAACGGTTCGCCGCGCAGCATCCGCTCGGCGGCATGGTAATAAGTCAGCCGGGCGGCATGCGTCCGCGCCTCCATATCAGCAATCTTGAACTGGATCGCCTGGTAGCTGCCGATGGCGTGACCGAATGCGTGCCGCTGCCGAGCGTACGATACGCATTCGTCAATACAGCCTTGGGCCAGGCCTACCCCCAACGCGGCGATCGCGATGCGACCCTCGTCGAGAATGGCCAGGAACTGCGCATAACCTCGGCCGCGCTCACCGAGCAGGTTGCTCAGCGGCACTCGGCAGTCGTCGAAGAACAGCCCGCGGGTGTCCGAGCACCGCCAGCCGACTTTAGAGTAATTCGGGGACACCGTGAAGCCCGGGTGCCCGGCCGGGACCATGATGGTGGAGATCTCCTTGCGACCTCCGCTGACGCCGGTGATCGCGGTGACGGTGACCACAGATGTGACGTCGGTGCCCGAATTGGTGATGAACGCTTTAGACCCATTGATCACCCAGCCGTCGCCATCGCAGTGGGCGGTGGTGCGGGTAGCGCCCGCGTCGGATCCCCCACCGGGCTCGGTGAGACCGAAGGCCCCGAGCCGTTGGCCGGTGCACAGTTCCGGAAGCCAGCGCTGCTTCTGCTCCTCGGTGCCGAACCGGAAGATCGGCATCGCGCCCAGCGACACGCTGTCTTCCAGGGTGATGGCCACCGACGAGTCAACCCGCGCCAGTTCCTCCAACGCCAGGCACAGGGCGAAATAGTCGCCGCCCATCCCGCCGTACTCCTCGGGGAAGGGCAACCCGAACAACCCCATCGCACCCATCTGCGCGACCAGCGCGTAGGGGAACGTGCCGTGCTCGTAGAGATCCGCGATGACCGGGGCGACCTCCTTGCGGGCGAACTCCTCGACGGTGGCACGCAGCGCCGAATACTCCTCGCTGAGTTCCATGGTGTGTCCTCCCTGCTCACGGCTCAACGACCAGCAGCACGGCGTGGCGCTCGACGGAGGTTCCGGGGCGGGCCCGCAGGTCACGAACCACGCCGTCGATCGGCGCGGTGAGCACATGCTCCATCTTCATCGCTTCGAGCACGAGCAGCCGGGCACCTGCGGTGACCTGCTGACCCTCGGCGACGTCGACGGCGATGATGGTGCCGGGCATCGGCGCGTGCACCGCCCCGGCGGCGCCCTGCTCGCGGGACCGCGCGGCGTCGAGAGGCTGCTGCTCGTGCAGCTCCCAGCTGTGCCCGTCGCGGCCAAGCCACACCGCAGCGCCGTCGACCGCGCAGCTGTAGCGGCAGGTGATCTGATCAAGCGTGACGATCAGGTCCCCGTCATCCCACCGGGCCGACGCGCGAGTTGGGGCGTTCTCGCCGACTACCAGCTCGGCGCTGGCGGCCCGGCCCCGGGTTCGGACCTCGACCGGGTCGAACCCAACAACCTGTACCCGCCAACGGGTCCAGGCGGGCTCGCCGATCCGCCAGCCGCCGGGCAGCGCGAACGGATCCACCACCGGCCCGGTGGGTTCCAATGCCAGCAGGGCGCGCAATGCGGCCGCGGCGAACACCTGGTCAGGCACGTGTGGCCTGGGTAGCTTGCGGCGGCCCACCAGCCCGGTGTCCAGCTTTCCGGCCTGCACGTCGGCATCAGCGAGCAGGCCGCGCAGGAACGCCACGTTGGTGGCCACACCCAGGATGCTGGTCTGGGCCAGCGCGGCGTCCAGCCGTCGCAGCGCGGTGTCCCGGTCCGGACCGTGCGCGATGACCTTGGCCAGCAGCGGGTCATAGTCGCTGCCCACGCCGTCTCCGACGCGCAGCCCGGAGTCGACGCGAACACCCGCAGGTTCCCGGAGCTGGAGAACCCGCCCGCCGGTGGGCAGGAACCCATCGGCGGGATCTTCGGCGTAGATCCGCGCCTGCACCGCGTGGCCGGCTGCGGTGACGTCATCCTGGCGCAACCCGAGCGGCTCGCCCGCCGCGATCCGCAGTTGGTAGGCGACCAGGTCCAGCCCGGTGATGAGCTCCGTGACCGGGTGCTCGACCTGCAACCGGGTGTTCATCTCCAGGAAGAAGAACTGATCTGGGGTACTCGCCGGCACGATGAACTCGACCGTGCCCGCGCCGGTGTACCCCACGGCCTGCGCGACGGCCACCGCGCACTGCCCCATCCGGGCTCGGGTCGCAGGGTCGAGCAGTACCGACGGCGATTCTTCGACGATCTTCTGGTGCCGCCGCTGCAGGCTGCACTCGCGCTCACCGAGATGGACCACGGCGCCGTGCGCGTCGGCCAGCACCTGGATCTCGATGTGCCGCGCGGTGGCGATGAACTGTTCGACGAGCAAAGTGTCGTCGCCGAAGGCGCCGCGGGCCTCCCGACGGGCGCCGGCGATGGCCTCGGGCAGGTCCTGCGCGCGGCGCACTACCCGCATGCCTTTGCCGCCACCGCCGGCGGATGGCTTGAGCAGCACCGGGTAGCCCAGCGCGTCGGCTGCGGCGGCCAACGCGTCATCGTCGCAGGCCCGGCCATCGCTGCCCGGGATCACCGGGACGCCCGCGGCCGCCACCGTCGACTTGGCCCGGATCTTGTCGCCCATCGCCTCGATGGCGGCGGCCGGTGGTCCGACGAAGATCAGCCCGGCGCAAGCGCAGGCCCGGGCGAAGGCGGCGTTCTCCGAGAGGAACCCGTAGCCGGGGTGCACGGCCTGCGCGCCGGTGCGGGCCGCCGCGTCGAGTATCGCGTCGATCGACAGATAGCTCGCCGCCGCTGGCGGTGGACCGATCCGGACGGCGATGTCGGCGTCGCGGACGTGCCGAGCTGCAGCATCGGCGTCGCTGTACACGGCCACTGCGCGCACACCCATCGCGCGCAGCGTGCGGATCACCCGGACCGCGATCTCGCCGCGATTGGCCACCAGCACCGTGTCGAACATGGCGCTCACATCCGGAAGATGCCGAAGCGGCTGGGCTCAAGCGCAGCGTTGGCGCAGGCGGACAGCGCCAATCCGAGCACCATCCGGGTGTCCGCCGGGTCGATCACCCCGTCGTCCCACAGCCGGGCCGTCGAGTAGTAGGGGTTGCCCTGGTGCTCGTACTGGTCACGGATGCGCTGCGCGAAAGCCACATCGCCGTCCGGGTCGCCAGCACCGCGGACGGCACCCAGGACCGTGGCCGCCTGTTCCCCGCCCATTACCGAGATCCGCGCATTGGGCCACATGAAGACAAACCGTGGCGAGTACGCCCGGCCACACATGGCGTAATTGCCGGCGCCGAATGAACCACCGATGATGACGGTCAGCTTGGGCACCCGCGTGGTCGCGACCGCGGTGACCATTTTCGCACCGTGTTTCGCGATGCCGCCGGCCTCATATTCCCGGCCCACCATGAAACCGGAGATGTTCTGCAGGAACACCAGCGGAATGCCGCGCTGGTCGCACAGCTCGATGAAATGCGCACCCTTGAGCGCCGACTCGCTGAACAGGATCCCATTGTTGGCCACCAGGCCCACCGGATGACCGTGGCACCGGGCGAAACCGGTGACCAGCGTGGTGGCGTACTCGGCCTTGAACTCGTCGAAACGAGACCCGTCGACGATCCGGGCGATCACCGCGCGGACGTCGTAGGCGGTGCGCGAATCCACCGGCACCACGTCGTAAATCCCGTCCACGGAAGGTTCTTCGGTGGCGATGACCTCCCACGGTCGCGGCGGGCGGGGCCCGAGGGTGCCGACGATGGACCGGACGATCCGCAGCGCGTGGGCGTCGTCGTCGGCGAGGTGGTCGGTGACCCCGGAGACCCGGGAGTGCAACTCGGCCCCGCCCAGCTCCTCGGCGGTCACCACCTCACCGGTGGCCGCGGCGACCAGCGGCGGCCCGCCGAGGAAGATCGTGCCCTGATTGCGAACGATCACCGCCTGGTCGCTCATCGCCGGCACGTAGGCGCCGCCCGCGGTGCAGGAGCCCAGCACCGCCGCGATCTGCGGGATCCCACGCGCGGACATCATCGCCTGGTTGTAGAAGATCCGGCCGAAGTGCTCCCGATCGGGGAACACCTGATCTTGCTCGGGGAGGTAGGCCCCGCCCGAATCGACGAGGTAGAGGCACGGTAAGCGGTTGTGCAGCGCCACCTCCTGGGCCCGCAGATGTTTCTTCACCGTGATCGGGTAGTAGGTGCCGCCCTTGACGGTCGCGTCGTTGGCGACGATCACGCATTCCCGCCCGGCCACCCGGCCGATCCCGGTGATGATCCCCGCGGCGGGCGCCTCGTCGCCGTACATGCCAGTGGCTGCGAGCGGGGACAGTTCCAGAAATGGCGACGACGGGTCCACCAGCGAGTCGACCCGGTCGCGGGGCAACAGCTTGCCGCGCCCGACATGCCGCTGCCGAGCCCTCGCCGACCCACCCAGCCGAGCTTGCGCGAGCCGCTCCCGCAGCTCAGCAACCAGCGCAACGTGCCCCTCCACCATCTTCACGTTAGGCGCATTCAGCGGGCTCAGCGGGGGTATTCGCACCTGTTTTACCCCGCTGAGCCCGCTGAATGCGCTAGGAACCGCCGGGGATACCGAGGGACACGCGGTAGAGGGAGGTTTTGGCGGTGATGTAGAGGGTTTTGCGGTCGGGACCGCCGAAGGTGCAGTTGGAGGGCACTTCGGGGACGGCGATGGTGCCCCAGGTCATGCCGTTCGGCTGGTACACCTTCACGCCGCCGTCGGTGGCAACATAGACGTTTCCCGCGTCGTCCACTGCCATCCCGTCGCCGCCGCCACCGGTATCGGGCACCAACATCGTGGGCGGTCCCAGGGAGCCGTCCGGCCTGACCGGGAACTTGCGCACCAGTCCAGCCGCCGTGTCGTCCACATACAGTGTCTTCTCGTCCGGCGACAGCGCCACGCCATTGGGACGGTTCATGTCGCTGGACTCGAGGTGCAGGGTTCCGGCCGGGTCGACCCGGAACACCCCCTGGAAGTCGAGCTCGCGGATCTGGCCGGCGGGGACACCGTAGGGGGGATCGGTGAAGTAGATCGTGCCGTCGCTGCGGGTGATGTTGTCGTTGGGTGAGTTCAGTCGCTTGCCCTGCCAGCGGTCCGCCACCGTCACTACGGTGCCGTCGGCCAGTGTGCGCGACACCCGCCGGTTGTCGCCCTCGCTCGCAATGAGCCGCCCCTGCGGGTCGAGCCCGAGTCCGTTGCTTCGGCCCGTCGGGTTCCGGAAGACGGTGATGGTGGCTGGGGGCTGCAGCTCGTTGATGGTGTCGGCGGGTACGTCGGAGAAAAGCAGCACGCCTCTGGAGGCGATCCAGACCGGACCTTCAGTGAACGTGAACCCACTGCGGACCTTCTCCACGGCACCCCGCCCAATTAGGGGGTCGATTCCGGTCGTGGGCGTCGAATGCGCCGACGGATCTTTCGCGGGCCCCGAGGAGCCGCCGCAGGCCGCCCAGAAAGAGCTCGTCGCAAGGGCTAAGGCCGCCAGGACGACGCGTTTCGGGATCCGCATGGCCGCGCGAGCATACCCGCAGGCGGGGTCATGCCACCAACGTGGTCATGGCCAAGACGTCACCGTAGGCTCGGCTGACGATAGGTGTGTGGTCAACGCCCAGCCGCTCGAAATGCGCCTGCCATTCTTCGAGCTCGGCGCGGTCGGCTGCGGCGAACGCCAAGTGGTCGAGGCCCGTACGACGGGGATCGAAGCGTTCGCACCCATATCCTCCACTGCAAGAGCATAGGCGCAAAAATCATCCGCTGGTGATGGCTTGGGGAAAGGTGAAAAGCCGGTCGGGGTCATAGCGCTGCGCAACCTGCCGCAACCGGGTCAGGTTGTCGGCGTAGTAGGCCTGCGCCCAGTTCGGCATGCCGGCATCGAGGTAGTTGACGTACGCGCCGCCGCCGACGATGCCGGTCAGCTGGTCCCGCATCTGCGCCATCGACGAGGCCGCGGCTGCTCGTTCGGCGAGGGACGTTCCGAGGTAGATCTGCATGGTCGCCAGTGCACCTCGGTGCGGAAACGCCGTGTCGGCCGATCGAACCCGGCCGACCGCGCCGCGAAGTCCATCGACCATCGCGATCACCCGCCGGCCATCGAACACCGAGACGATCTGGCCAGGATCGGTCACCGGCTCGGTCACAATCCGCGACGTAGCAACGAACGCTTCGCGATTCCACTGCGGGCCACTGGCCTGGTCATGACACTCTGTGGTCGATTTGTCCGAGCAGCCGGCGAAGTAGCGCATCGCGTTGAGACAGTCGTGTTCGGCGACGGTGCGTAACGTCGGCTGGAGGTTGCCGATACGGAACGTCAGATCAGCGAGCAGCGGGTTCAGCCCGGTTGCCGGTCCGACGTAGCAGCCGATGACAGTGCCGCTCGGCGGGCTGCCGCCGATGATGTTGCATTTCGACCACAGCTCGTCGGGCATGTTGATGATCCACTGCTGCCAGCCGCCGAGGACGTCGGGCACCGAGCCTGCCGGGAAATCGAGCTGAAATACGGTCAGCTGTGGTGCCGGCACCGTGTCGAAGGTGAACGACGTGACGATGCCGAAGTTGCCGCCACCACCGCCACGCAATGCCCAGAACAGATCCGGCTGCGCCGATGCCGAAACCGTGCGTGCTGTGCCATCCGCCGTGACCACCGTCGCCGACAGCAGCCGATCGCAAGTCAGCCCGTACTTGCGGGACAGCACGCCGATCCCGCCGCCGAGCGTGAGACCAGCGATCCCGACCGACGGGCAGGAACCCGCGGGCAAGCACCGCCCGGCACCGGCGAGCGAGGTGTAGACGTCGATCAGCCGGGCGCCGCCCCCGATCACCGCCGTGCCGTTGGCGTTGACTTCCACGCTGGACATGGCGGACAGGTCCACGATCAGCGCACCGTCCGGGGTCGAGTAGCCCGGGTAGCTGTGCCCACCACTGCGGGCCGCGATCGGCGCCCGTGCCGCAGCAGCGGTCGACACGCAGGCCTGCACGTCCTCGATGCGCCGGCACTGCGCGATAGCGGCCGGCGTCCGGTTGTCGAACAGCGGGTTGAACGACCGGCGGGCCAGGTGGTAGCCGGGCTGGTCCGGGGTGATCAGCGGGCCGGACAGTTTCCTGGCCAACCCCGCAAAGTCGACCGGCGGGTCAGAGGTTCCCCGTTGCAGCGGCGACGTGGTCTGCGGGCCACTGCAGCCGCCCAGGGTGGCCGCTGCCGCGCCGAGGCCGGCGGCATGCAGAAATGCGCGCCGGTTGATCGGCACCGTGCAGACACCTCCATACCTGGACCCTCCGGCACAACGATTTGATCAACTCAGCCGTTGCGGTTAAGCCCGCGAAGCCGTCCTCGTCGTCAGCGGGCATTGTGAAAGATGATGCCCAGCACGTGACGGTCACCGGTGTGCACCGCGCTGACACCATGGCGCATCTGCACCCGGTGATAGCCGCGGGTGCCCTGTTTGGGTCGGTGCCGGACGGGAAAGATCACCGCTTGGCCCTGGCCGGGGCGGGCCACCATCGGCCGGGGCTGCTGGCGTGGCCGCTGCTCGACGAACACGCTCTCCCCGCCGGTGAAGTCTTCATCGGGCTTGCTGAGCATGACCAGGAACTGCAGCGGGAACGTCAGTTCGCCGTAGATGTCCTGATGAGGCAGTTGTATCCACCCGGGCCGTAACGCAGCACCAGCGGCGTGGGTTTGTGCTGGCCCAGCGTGGCGCACTCATCGAGCAGACCGTCGAGGGTGTCGGGGAAGCGGCGCTCGCCCAGCCGCTGCGCCCACCGGTTCGCGATAGCGGCCAATGGCGGGTAGAGGGTTTCGCGCAGGATCTGCACCAGCGGTGGTAGCGGATCAGCGAAGTAGCGGTAGCTGCCCTCACCGAAGGCGTGGCGCGCCATCACGACGGTGGCGCGAAACCGGGCGTCGTCGTCGAACATGCCGACTAGCTCGACACACCGCTCGGGTGACAGCAGCGGAGGCGTCATGGCGAAGCCGGAGCCGTCGAGCTGGCCTTCCAACACCGACCAGTCGAGATCAGCCAGCGCGGGCAGGTCGGACTCAGCAGGTCGGATGCTCATCACGATCCCCTCGTCGCCGATCAGGTGCACTCCCACCATGCCTGAGAACCTGGGCGTCGTGAGCAACTACGAACTGGTCGAAGCGCGAAGGTGCATGATCGCGATTTGGGAAGATTCAGCCGCCGGCACCAACGTCGACCACCCGATAACCGGCCAGATCAGCGAACAGCAGGGGCAGCACCTGCGGCGGGTAGCTCGGGCGCACCCGATCGTAGAGCTCGGCTCGCGCGCCGAAAGAAAACGCCCGCCGCGAGTCGATGATCGGGTCGGTGGCGTCGCCGTTCACCGGCTGCGCAGGAACTCGGTGAGCAGCGCGGTGGTCTGTTCCGGTGCTTCCTGCGCCACGAAGTGCCCGACGCCGGGAAGCACCTCGTAGCGGTAACCGTTGCCGGCCCAGCGAGCCGACCGGCGCGCGGTGCGCTCCAGCACATACGGATCATCGGCACCGTGCAGCTGCAGCACCGGCACCCGCGCCACCCGGTCCACCGCGCGGGAAAACCGGCGCCCGTCGAAGCGGAGCTGTGAGCGGCCGACCCACCGGTAGTACTCCAGCGCGCAGTGCGCCGCTGCGGGAATGAGCATGGCTTCACGGTAGCGCTGGGCCACCGAGGTGAACTCGCTCGACGCAGGCCAGCGCGGGCCGGCCCCACCGCGCAGGATGTCTTCCACCAGCACGGCACCGTCGCGGACGAGGTCGCGCTCGGGCACCCACGGGACCTGGAAAGTGGCCAGGTAACGGGCCGCCGAACGCTGCGCCGGGTCGCGCAGCAGTGCCTGGCCCATCGCCCGGGGATGGGCGGCGGCCAGCACCGTCGCCGAGCGCACCACCCGGGGGTGCAGCGCGGCTGTGCACCAACCGAGGGTCCCGCCCCAGTCCTGCCCGACCAGGTCAGCTTGACGCTCGCCGAGTGCCCGGACCAGCCCCGCCACATCGCCGGACAGCGTCCACAGGTCATAGCCTCGGGGGGGCTTGTCCGAGTCGCCGTAACCCCGCAGGTCCACCGCGACGGCGCGCATCCCCGCGGCAGCCAGAGCCGGGAGTTGGTGGCGCCAGGACCACCAGAACTCCGGAAAGCCGTGCAGCAGGATCACCAGCGGGCCCGTCCCGGCCTCCGCCACGTGCAACCTGATCCCGTTGGCGGATATCTCGCGATGCGTCCACGGTCCCGGAATCCGAACCGAACTGGGATCCGGCGGACGGCTCACTCGATGAGCGGGTCAGCGCTGGGTTCGTCAGTGCTGCGCCGGCGTATCAGTGCCGCCCCGGTGTCGCGGACGGTGCTGATCGTGCGTTCAGGCTTGCGAATGCTGCGCACCCTGCGCCAGCCCAGCAGCGCGAACATCGCCGCAGCGGCCAACATCAGCCCGAAGACGACGCCGAAACCGACCCACTGCGGTAGCCAGATGGCCAGCACCTCGGCCACCGTGATGAACAGGAAAAACAGGCTGAAGAGCAAGATCGTCAGCGCGATGACGAAAAAAACGCTGCCCTTGACGCCCTTGCGGACCTCGCGGGTCACCTCCGCCTTGGCCAGCTCCACCTCCGAGCGGAACAAGGTGGAGAAGTGTGTCGCGGCTTCGCGGACCAGATCGCCCAGCGACGCATCGGCGAGTTGCGGGAGTTCTACCGGTGACAGCGGGACAGCAGGCACCGCAGGCGGTGGTTCCGGTTTGGCGTGCCGGCCGGTCCGGGGCTGCGTGCCTGTCACGGGCGACATGGTGCCACGGGCCACCTCGATCGCTCACTGTGGCCGTCAGACTTACGCTGCGTGATAGCCGTCGCGCTGCTTCACTCACGCTTGAACCGAGGTCCGGGTAGTCAGCCAGCACAGACGGACGTGCGCCGCAGACGCCAAGGTGTTGATCGTGACGACCCGCCGCGCCTACTCTTGATCAGAACACGAAAGGACTCTTGCGATGAGGCGAGTCTTGCGCGCGGCCGGATTCAGCGTGGTCGCCTTGCTTACCGCAGCCGCGTGCAGCAACGCTTCGACGGGCACCCAACCCACTGCCGGAGCCCCGCCGCCGGCAACCAGCACCGCCAGCGCGCACAACGCCGTCGACGTCGCCTTTGCCCAGCAGATGATTCCGCACCACCGCCAGGCCATCTCCATGGCGGGACTAGCCCCGGCAAGGACGGCCAACGTCAAGGTGCACGACCTCGCTTCCCAGATTGCAACCGACCAAAACCGAGATATCGCGACCCTGAACAGCTGGCTGCAGACCTGGCACGCCCCCTCGACCGAAAATGACGCCAGCGGGGGCTCTGCCATGGGCGGGATGGACCGCGCAGCAATGGTTGGCATGATGAGCAACCAGCAGATGAGTCAACTGGTCAAAAGCAGCGGACCGGCCTTCGACCGGCTGTTCATCCAGCTGATGATCGCGCACGATCAGGGCGCCGTACAGATGGCCACCACGGAACTGTCCGCTGGCCGCAACCCCGACGCCATGCACCTGGCCACCTCGATCCAACGCAATCAAACCGCGCAGATCGCCACCATGCGCCAGCTGCTCGCCAACAGCTGAGCCAGCGCCTAGGTAGCCATTCGGAGCCGAATGGCGATTCCCGACGTGCGTAGACCGCTATTTGGCTCCGAATGGCGATCAGCTCGCATTCGGCTCACTGGATGGTCAGGGTGGCGTCGAGGCCGGTGATTGACAGGATGCGGCTGGCCATGCGGCTCGGACGGGTCAGTACGAGCTCACCACCAGCGGCCCGCAACGTCCGGTCGAAGCGGACGAACACGCTCAGCGCGGAGGCGCCGAGGAATTCCAAGCCCGACATGTCGAGGGTGATCTGCCGGTATCCGTCGCGGTACAGCTCGTCCAGGAGCCGTTCCAGACGAGGCGCGGTGGACAGGTCCAGCTCGCCGTGCAGCTGCGCACAGCTGCGGGTGGTACCGGTAGATAAAATAACCTCGAAACAGGGCATCCAGCCGTCGGTGTTTTTAACCGCACAAGCCATCCGCTAGCCCCGATCCTGGAGAGGCGCGGCGTATCTGCTGATCACCGCGGTCCGGGCACGCTCTGTCGACGGCTGGTGGCTCAACCACCTCAGAGTGTACCCCCCCCCGGACCAGTAATGTAAAAGTTTCACTGCGGCTTCGAATCTTGGTCCGGTTGGGCCTCGGCGCGCCCGACGGTCTCAACCAGCTCAGCGGCCACGACTCGCAGTTTGATGTTGCGCCGCTGCGAGATGGTCCGCAGGGCGGCGAAGGCCTGCTCCGGGGTGCCTCGCTGTTGAGCCATGACGATCCCGATGGCCTGGTCGATGACCGATCGGGAGGACAGCGCGATCCGGAGGTGATC